>JBCCEO010000294.1:0-8913 GCA_039030255.1 Planctomycetota bacterium
CGTGTTTTCTCAGAGTGCATTGTCTACTGTTTTGTCGTTCTGTGTTGTCTTGCAAGTAAAAAAAAAGCGCTGTATGCACGTCTGTCGCAGGAATTGCAATGGCTCGGTTATTAGCACCGCTGTTATATCCAGGATTTGACCGCAGTCTGATGTCTGGCGATGTGGAAACCTCGGGTGCCCGGCAGCTAGCGGGTGCCATGGCCGTGGCAGGAGCCATTATCGGATGGCAATCCATTGTTCCTATGACATGGGTCTTATTACTAGCAGCCACCTTTTGTGTTTTTCTTATCAGACGTTTTGCGCAAATAGCCTGGCTGGCGGATTTGACTGTTTGGGTTTGGCTTGGCCTCCTGATTTTCCGGGCGTTTTGGAAGTCAATCGTCAATGCTGCTAGCTGGTTGCCCGACTTCGTCCCTGATGTCGTGCTTTATGTTGGCGGCGCCATCGCTGCTGCTCCTCTGGCTATGCTTTTTGCTCGAGTTGCGAGAGGACCGCATGCAGAAGAAAAGCCGAAGATCGAGCAAGATCCCGACGAGGACTCTGCTGCTGAAGACTATGTCGATGCTGATGGGCCTGAGTCAAAATTAGAATCAGACGCTTCCGCGAGGGGCTAAAACAGAACGTCGAGTTTGCCAGTCAGGGCAACTTGTGCTTGCGTCGCAAAATCCATTCGCATGAAAGCAGCGTGACGAACAGCAGCGCGATCCAACCAGAATTCCAAAGCGAGATTGGCGGTAGAGAATCTACGCGTGTTCGATTGCCTGTTGGTAGTTCTTCGATCATCTTTTCGAATTGGTGCGGTCGGTAGGATTTGCCGCGAGTTTGGCGAGCAAGATCTTGCATGGCTTCCAAGTCCGCCGTCAGATTAAATTGCTCACCCGGAGGCGCGGAGACAGAAAACTCAGTGCTCGCTGGCGGTGTAGTATTCGGTTGGACCAAAAGAGCCGTGTATTGGCCTGGTGGGAGATCTTGAACGTCCGATGAGTAGAGTCGTTCTTCGCGGGTTGATTGTCCCAAAGTCAAAGACTGTTGGCCCTTTTCTACGCCGGTTATCAGCACTCGAGCCGAAGCTGGCAAATTGTTTTGAGCCGTGTCAGCGCCAATTCTCGCTTGCAATCGCAAGGACTGACCGGATTGAATGCGGCTTGGTTCCGCCAACAACTCCGATTCGGTTATTTGCTGCATCAGCCTTCCGCGACTGGCCCAACGCAACAATTGGCCCCAGTAACGTTGATAGTAAGTGTCTGTACCGCGGAAACTAGTCCAGCGGTAGGTTTCATCGGTTAGCTGCAGTACGGATCGACCAGCACCAGCAAATTGTGTCAGCAAGAGTGGCTGCTTGTTGTACTCGCTAACAACCTGCGCGTCCGCCTCTGCAGTGACTAGGATTTGTGCTCCAGGTTTGATATTGCCAATCGTCCCCAGCCTGCGAAATCTAGGCAATTGCTCCCAGAGCTGATCTGCGCCTTGCTCGCTTGATTCTAAAAGCAGCGGCAGAGTCGAGTTGCCGATCGGTGTCGGTTGCCAACGGTAAAACGCATTCGACCCAGCAAAAGTTCTTACACTTGCACCCTGTGCCATCCCAGATTGAACCGGTAGCAAGTCACCCAAGGGCCAATCTGAAAAGGCAGCAGCGGGATCGTCATCTCCCCAAAGAAACACACAGCCCGCACCATTCTGGGTGACCATCTCATAGATGATTTGTTGGCTTCGACGACTGATCAAGCCAGGATCCATCTGCCCAAAAACGAATACATCGACGGATTCCAATTTTTCTCGACTGCTCGGAACAAGGCGAATTGCCGATGCATCTTGATTGACGTAGCTCGAATCCGACTGCTGTAACACACTCATCAGCTCAAAAGCTTTGGCCGAATCAGGATCCCGGTTGGTCGCAGTTTCTACCTGTTGGCTACGCTGCAGAAAGTGTTTTAGAAACCGAAATTCATAGCTTGGACTTCCCTGAACCAACAGTACCTTGATGGCCCGATTCTGTACTTGAATGGATGTTGTGAGACTGTTGTTGCTCAAGTCGCTTTCCCCAAGCAGTGGGGAAGCACGAATCTCAAGTGGAATCTCGCCTACATGGTCCGGAACGAAGGTCAGCTTGATATTGCTTTGTACGTTTTGTTGGTTGAGATCAACTTCTGTCCTATCCAGTGTTTTGCCCGAATCGCTATCCAGCAAAGTTACCTCAACGCGATCCTCACTGAAGTTAGAAGCGATAAGGGAAACTTCTGCGGTCACTAAGTCCCCAAGATAGGCGTCTGACTCGATCATCAGGTCGCGCAAGCGCAAGTCCGGCAATGCAAAGTCTTTTCCAAGTGTCAATGCGTAGATTGGAATAGCGGCGGCACGGGCGACTTTCGCCGGCTCCTTTAGTCCAGGTCCCGCCGTATTGATGCCGTCACTACAAAGCAGCACAATGGCACTCTCCCCTTGGAATTGATCGACTATTTGCGTTAGGCTTTCTCCCAGACGACTCTGTTTTCCGGTGGCTTCCCAAAAAGCTTCGGCCGAAATCTCAAGAGGGGAAACTGTTTCCTGCTTCCAATCTTCGGCGATCGAATACCACTGCAAGGAGTAGCTAGTCGCAAGGCGTTCTTTTTCAGAACGATCCAAGCCAGCAAACATTCTTTGCACGGCTTCGAGACGACCCCAAGCTGTTTCTCGCTTTATATCTACGTCCTTGGTACGCATGCTTTCGGATACATCTATCACGACAATCAAATTCGGTTTTTCCGCCTCGTATCGATACCAGTACCAGCCAAGCATCATCCAAGCAATCAAGAACAGTACGCCGAATCGAAGTCCCGCAAAAGTTGCTCGCGTCAAGTTTTTGTTCAAGCCTCGATCCGAGGCGTACACGAATATCGAGAATGAGAGAATTCCGACGCAAAAAAGTATCCATAACCAAGTCGGAACAAACAAAGTCGCTTCAATGGCGGACTCAACCGTCGAGGAACTTGACGTGTTGTTACTTGTGAAGTCGGGCATTAGCCAACCCTTCTCCCAAAGCCCCATGCAAGCAGGCTTTCTGCGAGAAGCAGGACAAAAACAGTTGCTAGCAGAGTTTGAACCGTAAGACTTGTGATTTCCTTCGGTGGCAACTGAGTTGTCGTTGCTGATGCTTGCGATTCTTGTGCTTCCTTTGCGTTATCTGAGGGCACAACGGCGTCGGCCAAGTCTGTCCATGAAGCACTGCCCTCGGTAACTGGAATAAGATTAACCGAATAGGCGTGGCTCGCTCCCCCCTGCTGAACTCGATATACTCCTGCATTCTGGGTTTGATAGAGATACCAGCCAAAGCTCCCGTCGCTCTGTTGTTCGGTTCTAAGCTGAACACTTTGCCCATTTGGCAGAATTGCTTCGACATCCGTTGGGGTATTGCTGCGAATTGCGCCTTCTAGAATAGAGCCACAGTCAGCGTTGTAACGCTGCATATTGGATTCAAAAAAAGATTGTTCTATTGTTTGCATCAGTGGTACAAAGCTTGGCCAAGTCGCGATCGCATTCCAGGTTGGCTGCTCTTGCGACAAGTCGTTCGTGGCTTGGGGCGCCGAGAGAAGGCAAGCCGTCCAACCGCGACCGTATTGAAAGCGTGTGATTAGAGGGCCAGAGTCCACGAGACCAACATCCTGGATCAGCCTATTGTCGGGCTGTTGAATGAGCCAATGCTTGAAAACAGGTGTGGTCAGCAAGCCAGCATCTGGGTAGCCACGAAATGGTTGCGTGAGAGGGCTTTCATAATCCAGCGGATCGATGGCCCAGGCTTGCTCCTCGGAGGGGACATCCAATTGGAATCCTAGGAAATTCTGCGTCTGGATCCCATCATTCCAAACACTGGCTGGCGTGGAAGGTCCCAAACCCAGTATGAGGTTGCCTCCCTCCTGTACGTAACTACGCAATCTGTTGAGGAGCGGCGCGTCTATAAATCGTAGATCATTGGCGACGATTAACTCCCACTGGTCAAGGTCACTGGATAGGAGCTCAATGGTCTGAATTACTCGATAGGAATCTCGCTGACTCGGCGGTTTTCCAGATGTTAGGCTCAGTTGCAACATGCGTGAGTCGTTGACCTCACTTTCCACAAATAGAATCCTCTGCCTCTCTCTGCACTCAACGACCATCGAGCGGGAACTGTCAGCCGAAAGTTGATCCACGGACGCCAGTGGATCGCGCGGAATGGAAGCACGAATCACATGCGTGCCTACCTTATCTATAGGAACGGTAAATTGCACCTGTGCCGACTGGCCGGGTGTTAGGTCTATTGGTTCCAAAGCGACTTGTTCGTCATCCAGTGAAATCTGAACTGATACTGCACTGAGTTGGCTGTTTCCAACGAGAAAAATACTAGCAGAAACGTTAATTTGTTCTCCAGCAATGCAGCTATTTCGATCGCAGGTAAGAGACTCAACTACGATGTTTTTGGGATTAGGGACTCCAAAAGAAATCAACACCGTGGAGTGTCTTGCGGTAAAAGCCGTTATGCTACCTTTGTTTTTACCCAGCGTCTCTTTCCAGTTTGACTGCACAAAATCACTGAGGATTACCACACGCGCCTGCCGCTTCCTAGGTTGAGATTGCTTCACACGCTGCAATAACGAATCGACGTATCCGAGCCCTTCGGGAATATTGGAGATTATTTCGGGCAGTTCGATGCCACGCAGTTCGGCTAGAACACGTTCCTTGCTTTGCACTGGCTTACTTATCAAGGCTTTGGTAGGGTTGCTCAGGGTAAGTAAAAGAAAGCTGTCTTCCTCGCTCGCATCGCGAACTAGCTCACTTGCTCTTTCGACCGCGCGCTGCAGCCGGGTTCCATCTTGGGATTCGTAGCCCATCGTGTAGGAGGTGTCTATGACCAACACCCAGAGTTTAGCGGGCTCCTTTGGCCGGCCGGATTTCGATTCAGGAGAGCCCCAATAAGGTCTTGCGACAGCCAAGCCAAAAAGGACGAGGATTGAGGTGCGAATGAACAGCAGTAGCCATTGTTCGAAGCGCACCCTTCGCGACTCCTGATGAATAACCTTTCGAAGCAGCTCGATTGCTGCCCAGGGTATGCGAACTTTTTGACGCTTCAACAGCAAGTGGATGGCCAGTGGAATGATCGCAGCGGCAAGCCAGCCGAGCATCCAGGTACTGGCAAACCCAACGCCTAATGGCAGTTCAAGCAAATTAAGTTGGCTCAATTTCTCGTACTCCGCCTTCGATTAGCGAGAATACGAGGCAACTCGCGTGCGAGAGAATCGGCAGTATTCAGTAGAAAGTAATCTGCATTTTGCTGTCGGCAGATGACTTGCAAATCTTGCTGAAACTGCTGCATGGCTCGTCGATAAGCCATCGCAATGGGGCGCGGGTCGGTGGTGAGGTCTGGCAGCCCCTCTAAGCCTTCGAACTGTGTTGCTTGATCAAATGGAAAGTGCATCTCGTCGTTGTCGAGCGTGTGCAGCAATACGACATCATGCCCCGCATGCGCCAGCAAACTCAGTGCGCGCTGTGAGTCTACCAGCTCACCAAGCATATCACTACAAATGACAACCAAGGCTGGTTTTTTCAAACGCGTTACAAAATCATGAACGGCAGCAGGAAGATCCGTCGTCCTGGTAATCTTGGTGCGCGCAGAACCTTCGCGGGTTATCGCGCCTTGATCAAAAAGGTGGACGAAGTCGTCAAATTGTGAAATCGAACTACTAGCTGGCAGCCAAGCATCAATGCTTTTGCTGTAGGTAACAAGCCCCGCTTGATCTTGCTGGGATGTTATCAAATAGGCGAGAGCGCAGCTTACCAATTGCACGTACTCTAGTTTGCTTAATGGGCTTTGCGACCCGCGAAAATCCATACTCTCGCTTTGGTCTACGAAAAAGTAGCAGCTAAGATTGGTTTCGTCTTCGTACTGCTTTAAATAGTAGCGGTCGCTTCGTGCAAAGACTTTCCAATCAACCTGGCGGATGTCATCCCCCGGCACATACTCGCGATGTTGCGCAAATTCGGCAGAAGAGCCACGCTGTGGACTTCGGTGCATGCCTGCCACTAGGCCTTCCACCAGCGTTCTGGCGCGAAGCGAAAGGGGTTGAATCGCGGCCAGGGTTTCAGGATCGAAGTATTTTTGCGATCTGTTCACGATTCGCGCTACCCTGAATAGATGCATCGACGTGTTCCAATACGTGGTCGATCACACTTTCGACAGTGATGCCCTCCGATTCCGCTTGGAAATTTAGCTTGATTCGATGTCGCAAGACCGGCAAGGCGACTGCGTTGATGTCTTCTCGGCGAACCATTGGGCTGCCAAACATTGCCGCTCGAGCCTTGGCAGCTAACACGATGTATTGACTTGCTCGTGGTCCAGCGCCCCAGCGTACCCAACTGTTTATCAAGGCTGGAACGGAATGTTTCTTTGCGTCATTGTCTGGAGTAGTCTCCCGATTTGGGCGCGTAAGGCGTGCTATTTCTGTAGCGACTAAGGCTAAATTGGGCGGAATAGCAATTCTTCGGACCACGGCAATCATTTCGGAGAATTCATCGCCCGTAATAGCGGCTGGCAACGACTCCCTTGGTTCACCCGTCGTCCGAAGTACGATCTCCAATTCTTCTTCCTGAGTCGGATAGGCGACTTGAACCATGAACATGAAGCGATCCAACTGCGCCTCTGGAAGTGGATAGGTTCCTTCCTGCTCAATCGGATTTTGCGTTGCGAGCACAAAAAAGGGCTGGGGTAAATCGTGCTTTCTTCCGCCAGAGGTAACTTGTCGCTCCTGCATCGCCTCAAGCAATGCGGCTTGGGTCTTGGGCGGCGTTCGATTGACTTCATCGGCCAAGATGACATTTGCGAAGATCGGTCCCGGCACAAAACGAAACTCGCGCATGCCCGTTGCTTGATCTTCTTGGATCACCTCTGTTCCTGTGATATCCGCTGGCATCAAATCAGGCGTAAACTGGACCCTGCCGAACTGAAGATCTATCAGTCGCGCGAGGCTAGAAATCAGCAATGTTTTCGCTAGACCTGGTACTCCGACCAAAATGCAATGTCCGCCAGCAAGCATCGCTATCAGAAGCTGTTCGACAACCTCGTCTTGCCCAACGATAGTATTTGCTAGTCCGGTCCGTATCCGTGTCAAACGCTCGTGGATATGTGCCAGGGTTGCACTTACATCCTGGACGGTGTCGGAATCTGCTTGAGCAGAATGGTTGTTCTCCACGTTGTCTCCTGGTAATCCTCGAAACAAGATTGTCCAACAATACTATGAGGACTGCTTTCCACGCAAATTGGCCGGATCAAACTGGGAATCACTGCAGAATTCGGCACAAACGTTGGATGGAAAGGGCATCTATCAAGAAATGGGGTGTTCCATCGAAAAAAGATCCACTCCAAAGACCTCAGATTCTATAGATTATATCGCAGTATTCGCCAAAGTATGAGTGATAGGTAGCCCCGTGAACCCCGCAGCGTCCTGGTCCCGCCTTCGAGACGGGATTTTCATCTCCGATCTGCATCTACTGAGTTCGCGGAGTTGCGGCGATGAAGCTTTGCGGCGAATGCAGACTTACCAAGATAGTACTCAGTGTATCGTGCTTGGCGGCGACACTTTCGATTTTAAATGGAGCCGCGCGGGTGATTTGGCTGCAAGTATCGATGCTGCTCTAACTTGGCTTTCTGAATTGCTGGCCCAAACTGGAAAATGCCAAGTATTTTACTTGTTAGGAAATCACGACTGCTTGCCCGAATATTTTCGCGCCCTGGAATCTTTCAGCAATGAACGTCGCCGGATCCACATCGTCGATCACGCTCTGCAGTTGGGAGACTGTCTGTTTCTTCATGGAGATTTGATCGATGCAGGCACTGAATCCCAATTGTCGAACTATCGTGCTAAGTTTCATCATCGAGAACCAAAACCTCTCTTTATGCATTGGCTTTACGACTTAGTCGTTCAGCTTCGCATTCCTGGTCCTGTCTCAAGACTTGTGCGTCCGACTGCCAGGACTTGTGAAGTATTGAACCAAGGAATCGATTCTTTAACCCAAGTCGATGGGTACTTCGAACCAAGCGAAATACGGAAGGTCTTCTTTGGTCATACCCATGTAATGGCAAATGGACATAACATTGGGGCTCGAACCTATTACAATCCTGGATCTGGTATCAAGCATATGAATTTTCAGCCGATGACGTTCTCGCTGCGCTCAGGTTCAAGCGAGCCCAAGGCGAATCCTAGCCAACTCGATGGGAGCTTAAGCCAAGAATCGCCACAGGAAGCACTGGAAGGCGGGCAGTCTTGAACGCATGAAGAATCCAACGGCCACAGAGCAGAAAGCAGACTGCTACTCCAGCGGTGAACGCGAAACGATGGAGTGGGGGCAACAGCTGCGCGCGCGATGGCTAGGACCACTCTTAAGGTTCTTGACAAAGTACAAAGCATCGGCTGACCTCATCACGGGAGCTAGTCTCATTTCAGGACTGGTGTTTATCCCGCTCGTGCTTTTCGGATGGTATATCGCTGCCATCGTCATCCTGGCTCTGCATGTCATGCTAGACGGGTTAGACGGTCCGCTTGCTCGTCTTCAGGGCACTGCTTCGCCTCGCGGAAGTTTTACGGATACGATGGCCGATCAAGTCGTTGTCACTGGAGTGGCAATAGCTTGGCTTTTGCTCGATCCAACGCAATGGAATATTGTCATTGGAGGATCCTTCGTTTTCCTCTACACGTTGGTTGTTGCGATGGCCATGGTTCGCAACGCGCTCTCCGTTCCGTATGCTTGGCTGGTACGCCCAAGATTCTTCTTTTACGCAGCTCTCGTCGTCGACTTGTACTGGCCGCTCGGCCTAACTTTTTGGCTATTCCTCGTTTCTAACGTAATGCTAGCAATCAAAGGTTGGAGTGGTTTTTGGGCCCTTCGCAAGCATTTGCCGGGGCCGAAGGA
>JBCCEO010000295.1:0-8893 GCA_039030255.1 Planctomycetota bacterium
ATTAGACAACACGGAGGTCGAAAATATGAGATTAAAAGTTTGGGAACCACACAGAAGGTTTAGACCGATTTACAACAATGTAGACAGATTCTTTAATGAATTTGGGTGGAAACGTAAGTTGCTGGCTTGGTTGCAGCGGGCGGCGATCCTTGATCCTGCGCCGAAGTAATGGACAAGCCGGTCATTGTGATTAAGGCTGCGAACGAAGATGAGAAAAACGTCCTTATCAACATGGGGAACTCCTATGAACGAGGGATGACCGATCGCGAAGTGCGAATGGCTAGGGATGTTGATTTGGTAAGAGGCAGAGTGCATGCTTGAGGTAGCAGACTCCACCAACTTGACTTGGGTAGTATTGGCAATTTCTGCATTCGAATCCAATGCAGGGTTCCTATGCCATCTATGCCATTCACGCATAGCACTACACAGATATTATTGAGTCACAACAAGTGGCATTTCCTTCATGCTGCATGGGCTGCTCGCGATCGTCGCCAAACCAACGTTTTTCCGATCCAAACCCAGAATTGATCCAAAGAATATGTCGTCGATACCAGCAATTCTTGGCGTTTCAGAAGTCGTCTTGAGTGTGGCTGATTTGCCACGGATGCGAAAGTTCTACATCGAAACACTTGGTTTTACGCTGCATAGTGAATTGTCGATGGAGGAGGTAACGCCCGATCCCGAGGGCCAGCCGACCATCACTTTCTTAAAGATTTGCGAGAGTAAAACGCCGCTTGGCACGCATCGTCATCCGCCGCTTTTGGCTTTGATCGACTATCGCCGACATGTTTATGCTCGCAGTCGCTTTGATGGTCACGAAGTTCGAAAATCGACCCTCAATCACTTGGCGTTTGAGAGCGCACCGGAAGACTTTGCAGCCCATGAAGCCCGATTGAAAACTCTAGGAATCGAGCTCAGCTTCGCCGAGTTCCCTGACCTTCAAGCTCACGCGATGTTCTTCAAAGACCCGGAAGGCAATGTCCTCGAACTGATCTGCCACCACAGCCACTTTGGCATTAAATCAGATCCCTTCGACAGCAGCGCCGAAACTTAGAATGAGATTGCCTCATGAATACGACTCCTCCCCTTTAAAGCTCTGCCCCCTTAAATTTTCCCCGATCAGCTCGCGTGGATCGCTGCGCCCGAGGATGTCCTTTTACACAAACTCCGAAGGCATTTGGTGAGTTCGACTGACCGGCTACTCTCCGATGCTCTAGGGATCTTACTCGTCTCAGTTGGTCAACTAGAACGCGATTACCTCGATTACTATTTCCCACGCTTTAAGTAGATGTCCTTGAACTGGACCGTCATCGGCTTGCCTGCGCGCAGTTGCAAGCCAAGGATTCCTTGCAGATCGAAATGACCTTCTTCTTTATCAATCAGCTCCGACGCCGTTACACCATTGATCCGTAAGATCATTTTGTGTCCGTCGGCGATAATGTGATAGTCGTTCCACTGGTCCCACGGTTTGAACTTCGCCATGGTGTCGATCGGGGTGCGCGTGCGTTTACCGCCCTTTGAAATCACCGTCCTGGAACCGTTGGCGCTCAGGAGTTCTGGACCGTCGCGATTGTGGAGCTCATCACAGACGCCACCCAAATAGCCGCCAGACTGAAAAATGTCAGCTTGGTATCCGACCGCAAGCCCGTCATCGCGCATCTTGCTGCGAAACTGTACCCCGGTATTGCAACCATTGCCTTTGGCCCGAAACTTCAGTTTGACTTCAAAGTCGGCCACATCTCCGCCCTGCCAGACCAGAAACTGATTCAATTTGCATGGGTGTTTGTCCGTGGACTCGCCAGTAATGGCACCATCGCGAACAGACCAGTAACTCATATCAAGAGCGTTCCAGCCCTCGAGCGTCTTGCCGTCGAAGATCTTTTGAAATTTCCCCGGCAAGCTTGGCAGGGTGACTGTGATGGGCTCGCTGGTCGGCGACGGTTCAACGCCAGCTGATTTGACGAGCGATCGCACTTCATCGACCGAGAGCGCCCGGTCATAGATGCGGACGTCGTCGATCAGTCCGTGAAAGCGTCTGTCCTGGACCTGCGCGTTTGCGCCGATGAGCACAGCGTAATCGTTGACGCTAATATTCGGTGAAGAGGTCGCCCGGGCGTCCAGAGCGCCGTCCACGTAGATAGAGATTCCGGTTCCGTCGAGCACTCCGGCAACGTGATGCCAATGACCATCGGCAATGACTTTGTTACCCAGCAGATCACCTGTTTGCTTCTGAGAAAGATCGGAACAAGCGAAGCCAACGCTTTTTCTTTTACTGGCCCGGTGAAGTCTCCAAGCACGATCCCCCTTGGTGACGATGGCTTGCCACGATTTCGTGAAAGACTCAACTCGTATCCAAGCCGACACCGTGATGCTGCCCGTGATATCGAACTGGCTCTCGTGGGGAATCGACACGAAATCATCCGTTCCGTCAAACTCCAGGGCGCCGCGAATGATGCCTTTGTTCCACTTTGCGCCGCCCATGACGGTACCGTGGTTGTCGCGCCCCGATGTATCGCGGGCAATCGTCCCTGCGCCTTCATCAAACGTCCAGTGACCGACAAGTCCGCGTGCGAGATCCAGAGAAACGTCACTGGATCTATCATCAGGCTCGGCCGATGGGCACTCACCGCACAAACCAAACAACACCATGCCCAGGAGGGCGACGCGCACTTGATTCCCAACATCCATTCGAATTCGATCTATTCGCATCATTATCTCTTTGGGAAGTGTCCCATTGATTGTTGAAAGTTGAAAGATGGTGTCCCGAAGGGCAGAATTTGCCCTTTGGAGAATTCTAAATCCTTTACGTCGGTTGGCGCCGACGGGGAGACCATCAATGGATGAGCTTAATTTTTTGCGTCAACTTGGGCAAGTTTCTTCCGGTGAAGCAGGAGAAGTCTTTCGCGATTTTCTCCGCGGTTCTGTGCGTTCGATGTAAATGTAAGCTATCCAGACGCCACTGGGGTGAGCTGAGAAGTCTGTTCCGACGTTTGCGATCCTTGCAAGGCTTCGAAGCAGCGAGTGAAGTGGTGAAGGATCTGAGCAGATTTCTTGAACCGATGAACGCAGGGGCCTACCGAAGTCTCCTCGAGGCCGGCGAGGATCTGATGGCTTTGCATCGCTTGAACGTCCCTAATACTTTGCACCGTTCATTGCTAAGCACCAACGCGATCGAGAACTCGTTTTTGAACACACGACGTCGTCTCAGACGCGCGACGCGTTTTCGCGCGGAGATAGACCAAGCCTCTCGCTGGCTTGCCTACGCGTTGCTGGTAGCCGAAAAGGGCTTTAGAAAGATCCACGCGCACCGTCGACGGCAAAGCCCCCAACCACTGGTAGCCCATAAACAGTTGCCAATTCAACCCGTTCCTCTTACCCTTTAACCAACTACATAATTCACAGAGACCACCCCAGTTCTAACAATCAGTGGGATAGCCCCCGAGAGAGTTCTCGGCTGTTTATAACGCCAATACCTGTCGTTGCCTGAACATAAGTTTGAGAGGTGCGCGACAGGCTTTAGTGTTTTCTTCGACTCTAAAACAGGAGCATCCCAATGGCATACGAAGTCTGGCCCTAAGTATTGACTGGAGAATATTCAAGAAGCACTTTCCCGGGGATGCTAATCTCTGGTTCATACATTTGGATCACGAATTCCCAGACTCTGACCTCAAGGGGGGTGATCAGGCATATGCCGAGGCTACGGATGCTTTCAGTCCAGCACTTCCTAAAGACTTCAGAAAGTCTTATTGTCTCTTTGTTGCGGCAACGACATCGGCGAGCATAGAGTATGCAAGCCTTCCCGAGTTGACCTTGGATGTAGATTACAATCCGGAGGAAGATTGTGAGTGTATGCCTTCAGTAGACCCACAGCGGATGAAGCGAGTTGCAAAGGCATTGGATAATATCCTGGCGGTGGACTATCACGCAATTATCCGGGAGGCATGGTCGGTCTCGAATAGCGATGATTCAAGCTTCGCTTTGGGCAGATTTGCGACTGTGGAAGAATACCTTGATTACCTCGAAAGTTGGATTGCCGCATTTCAGAAGATTCGCGAAGGCGGCTACGTAATCGGGCTTGGGTTCAATATTTAAAATATCGCAAAAGAGTGACTGGACATCTGTTGTTATGAAATGTCGCGCCGACTGTTAAACGACAACGGCTCCAGTCGCTTTGTGCGACAACTTGCCAGCGGTACGAGTTCGCAATTAGCCTAAACGGACACTCCGTCACCTCGCACGAAGAATGTGCTCGAAAAGCATCGATCGGGTAGGAGGCGGGATTGCTCCTGGCGTCCTCCCGAACCACCGTACATACAGTTCCGTATGCGGCGATTCCGCCACTTACTCTCGCAAGTCAGGCCAGCATCGCAGCTGACGGTCTGTGTCTATTAGGAATCGAATGGTCGGCATCGACTTTGCAACCGGTTCGGCCCTTGAGCAAGTTTAGTAGTCACCTACTATGGCCACGGCTGACGTCTGCAGCCGAATGGAAGAAGAAAAGGTGCCAAGCATGTGTCGGACACGTATCCGACAACTTTTCTTTTTCCAACATATCCACCAATTTTTCGGAAATAATTTCCCCGGTGGGGTGCTGTGCCCCGAATTCTTCCGTTTGTGTCTGCTCCGTCAGTCCTCGGTCGTAATTGAGCCAACTCAACGGCCGAATATTCGACAGCTTCATATTGCCTGCCGTCGAACTCGCCGCCGGAACCTCGCCACCTGCACTGCAGATAGCGCGACCAGGATCAGCGACGAGGGCTCCGGAATTGAGAGAGTTGATGTTGTGAAACGTACCAAATCGCTCCCTGGATCCCCATTACTCTGGACGACAAAACTAAGGCGATCACCGACGGAAACGGAGATGTCATTCAGTTGCACACTTGCGTTTGCCCCGCTGCCAATGAGTGAGCCAGTTGCAAGTGTTTGGGAATCATCATTGAGTTCCACATACCAAGTAACGTCGCCAGAGAGCCCGAGCTCAAATTGATAGTCAAGGTCAGCGGTCGTGGTGTAAGGGCTCGTCCAACTCAGGACGGCAAGACTGTCTCCTACACCGCCAGCACTTTGGCCAGGGTGAACTGCAAGGTCACCGGCCGTCCATGTCCCGATATTGGCCCCGGTATTCACTGCTACAAACGGTCGTTGCGAAGTTGCCGCGCCTGCATCTGCGTGCCACGCTAACGATCCATTACCAATGATCGGAGCGACCTCAGGCATCAGGTTATAGCTCCCGTCGCGAATTACATCATTGGAGAAATGGTAACTCCAGACTCCATTCGGATTCTCCGTTGTGGCGAATTGCGTTGCGGGGTCGTAGATTATTTCAGCGTTCACGGTAGGAGTGAACGTCAGTGCCAACAAAGCTCCGAAGAGTAAATTCTGGTTAATAAGTCGTCGGTTCATCAGAATCCAATGCCTCAATCAAGTGTATGGAGATCGCGACCTAACATTTCTTGCCGCGGATTTCGCAAGAGTCTAGCAAGCCCTTGTAGAATTAACAATTTGTTGCTTTGGATTAGACGCGCAGTCGCGCGATCAACGTGCATCGCGCAACTGCGCGAATGGAGAGCTTCGCGCAGTTGCGCAATCTGATGTACACTAATTGTATGGACAAAACGACAACCAAAAATATGCCAACACGCAACGATATCTGGGAATACTATTTCAACGGTCTATTGCGCAATATCAACGGAATTCTTGCGGGAGTTTACGGACCCGAACTACCAATTCCGTTGGGGAACCGTACACGAGGCGAAAGATCTGATTTGGTTCTTGAGCATATATTGCATCACTTCAAGCTTCAGGACGTTATCTCATCGCTTCGAGACCCTGTATGTAGGCAAGAGAAACAGGCTGGTGCTTCTCTTCACGATCTCGCCTTTTCACATGCTATGCTTTCAGCTGCGCAGAAACTCTGTTTTGGAAAACCCTCGCGGGCTTCCAGTCTATTCGGAGCAAGTATGCTTCTTGGCAACATCGTGCGGCATTTGCGTGAGTGCTATTGTGAATTCCATCAAGTATTTGAAGACGCGTTGTTAGGCGAGTGTTCGGACGAAACACTACGTAATTGCTTGGCTGAAAGCTGGGCTCCTGTGGAGGCAAGGGTTCAGCAGATGATTGAAAGGGAAACAAGGTCCGACATTTTGAGAAACCTAGAGCACGAGTTGCAGTCGCCACGATTTCTGTTGGGGGTTTTTGGCCTTCTTGCGCACTACGGACTGGATGACAGAGCTTTCGAAAGTTTTTTGGGTGAATAGATGCATAAAGACTCTATTGAAAATCATGAACTGGCGGCGATGTTGGGATTGTCTGGCAATTCTGAACAGAGTTTTGAGCCCGCAGCGCGCGAGGCAATGCTTGAAGCAAGAAAGAAGTACTTTGAACAAATCAAAGAAAATGAAAGAGAAGCCGCCGTTGTCGAGCAGCATTCAAGCACTCGTCTTCGAAAGACTTCAAAAAGAGCCGGAGCGAAAAGATTTGGTTCGTTGACGAAGATTGCAGTCGGTCTTCTTTGCACCGCTGCTCTTCTTGGCACTTGGTCTGTCGTCGAAGCTAACGCGGCTCGCCAGCGTGGACAACAGGAATTTACGATTCGAAATTTAGAGAGTGCTTTTGATCTATTCTGCGAAGACAAGGAGCTAATTCGCGAATGCTCAGATGCTGCTAATCGTGGTCTTCCGTCTGCGCCCTACTTGCCCGGCCGGATTGCCCGCGACTGGCACGAGCTCGCACACTTCAATGAATCTTTACTGCTTCTCTTACAAGTCAAGGATGGCACTCTTAGACCGATCGGAATGAACGTTGCAGGTTCGGATCAATTCGTCTCCCCTACTGTTCAATTGTTAATCAATGTTGCAAATGGCAAGGCGAGATTCGAAACGCTGCAGTCGATGGCTGCACAAGGAAGGTTAAGCGAAGCGGACCGATCGCTACTATTTGAAAGTGGCCGGACGAACTTTGAGAACGCAATGACCTATCTAGATAGCGGCTTTGCCCGTGAGCAAGGGATAAGCGAAGACGATGAAACCCTACTTGCAACTTCCGTCGCAATCGACGCCACGCGTCTAGAGCTCAAATATCTCAGGTCGCGCGAGTTGAGTTTCGATGAGGAATTGTCCTTATATAAAGAGTTTGAGCGACGCTTCGCAAGCCTTCAAAAAACGCTTGACTCAGTCTCAGCAGAGGAATGCATGCCGCAGAAGTTGGTCTTGGAGTACAGGTTAAAGGGAAACTTGCTGCTACTGCAGGGAAGGCTGGCGTGGATGGGAGTCTTGGAGGATTTTGATCTCAACACGTTAATCGATGAGGTGTCCGTTCAAGAAACCCACGTAAATCAAAAGTTGCCAGAAACAAATAGATATAAGTCGAGTTATCAGTTCGAGCGAGCTATCTATCTGTCCAATGTCGCAGATTTGATATCGCAATTGAATGACTCTGGTGAAATAGGTAGGAGAGATTTGCTGATCCAGGAGCGAGATTTTCGAGGGCAGGTCATTGACCAGCTAGCTCTCATTCCCGTGAGCAAGAGAACAATGAGGTACGACGAGAATCTTGCGCTTAACTTGCTCAGAAAACTCGCATGTCAGGCTTGTATCTTGATTGCTGACGACAACTTGCGTAGAGATTTTCAGACGCTCCGAAATCAAGCTGAGGGAGTGAAGCCTTTGCTCGGCCCAATATTTGAACAAAAAATTGGACAGGTGCTTGCCAGGAATCGGCTGCTAGTTGCGGAGATTCTTGATTACCCTCGGGCGGACATTGAAGCATTCTACGACCGTATTCCGCACGACATTAGCCGGAGTCGGGAATTCTTTGCAATTGAAGCAATTCGGCAGTTGCGGAAGGAGGAGAGCAATTTCAATTAGCGAGCCGCTTCCGCAATCAGAAATTAGATTACTTGGGAACGGGCTACTCAAGTAGTGAGCTGAATCGGGGGTGAGCTGAATCGGGGGCACTGCACGCTAGCGGAAAAAGGATTTTCACAAATCGGGGTATTTCATGTAAGGAGTCATCGAAAATCTACGTCTTTATTGTGTGGACCTTACCTCGATGTGTTTCCCTTAACGGACTGGATGGCTGTAATGGCGAAGTTAGCTCGCGCGGAATTGTTCTCATCAGATGAAGTTGCTTGTGTCCATGTGATGAACCGAGCGGTGCGACGAGCGTACTTGATGGGCAATGATCCTGTCAGCGGCAAGAACTTTGATCACCGCCGGAAATGGATGGAGGACCGGCTTAAGCACTTTGCAGCGAACTTCGGTATTGATCTGCTTGCTCACGCGATCCTTTCAAATCACTTCCATTTGGTACTCAGGTCACGTCCTGATGTAGTGCAGCAATGGAGCGATACCGAGGTAGCCAGACGTTGGTTCCTAATTTGTCCGCAGCGGAAAAACGAAGATCGCTCACCAATGGAACCGAGCGAACATGAGCTGAACTTGATCCGCAATGATCCTGAACAGCTGGCCGAGATCCGTAGTCGGTTAAGTGATATTTCGTGGTGGATGCGGCTGCTTTGTCAGTACGTGGGCCTGCGGGAGAATCGGGAAACTAATGAAACCGGCAGTAATTTAGCTAGATTTCACTGCTGCTGCGTTCTCACTGCCTTCGATGTTGCGATGACGGCTGGGAAGGGATAGACTAGCGGGGGATAGGCGGCTGCTTCGACCGAAAAGGCCGAGGCGCCGGTGACTGAGGGACGCCCCAAGGTGGGGTTTGTAGCGGCGGGGATCTGTGCCGTCGGGGGCATCCAGGCGCGGAGGCACAATGGGAGGTTGCGGAAGCCAAAGTTGGCTTAGGCCTGTGCCACTGGGGCACAATGCCAGGCCAACCGCCAGGGGGTGATGTTTCGCCTGGACCTCACCCCCATGCCCCCGTTGGAAGATCACGTCGG
>JBCCEO010000296.1:0-8809 GCA_039030255.1 Planctomycetota bacterium
CGCCGCGTCAGAGAAGCCCTCCCATAAAGAACTCGTTTGACGGTAAGACGTAGGGGAACAATTTTTTTTCACGATGGCAAGCCTAGGAAATGCACCGTATTTGGCCAGCTTTTTTGGGAAATGAAATCCCGACCGAGTGCAATGCCCCCGTTCTCGATTTGGTCTCAAAGAATGATTCGCAACAGGTTTCGTCCGTTTTCTCAAAAAAATGCGTTGTAGCAGCAACGCTCACCGTACACTGGTTTAGGCGCATCTCCAGTCGGCTGTTTTTCATTTAGCATTGCGAAGCTAGTTGTTGATAGAATAGACGAACCAGTTTCCCCAAAAAGGCCCCTTCTAGTTTAGAACACATTAATGAAGCAAAGGAATTCCAAGAACGATCCCAGGATTATGCCAGTTGCTCTTTGACTAGTGGCTGTGATTCTGCTCTTGGAGTTTTATGCGGTGCACGCCTTGAAAGAGGTATCCAGTTTGATTTTCACGCTTGCTACTGCTGGCCCGGCGGTTTTTCTTGTAATCCTATCCATCGACCGGCTCAGCCAACCTCTTACGTCCTTCCTAATACATCATTTAAGCTCATACAGGGCGAAAGTGACAAGCTGGATTATCATTTCAGCTCTGGCCTTCTTGATTGCGGCTTGTCCGCCGGTTCGCTTCACGGAAATACCGAGTGGCTTCCATGTTGTTTATGGTGACAAGCAGCTCCACAATCGTCAGTCCTTTCTATCTTTTCCCGGCGCAAAATCCTGGCGTCTTCAAAGCAATGCGGGTGATCTCTTGGAATTGTCAGAGCAAACTTTCACCGTTTGGCCATTCATCGGCGCTTCAGTCTCTGCGTCGGATTCATTGCCGCAAGCGCTCAAATTGGAAGAGCTAAAGTTCTTAGCCGACGTTCGTAGTTCTGTTGATTTGGGACAGGAAGAAATCAAACGGGTTTGGAAGCTATTGCCTGCAGCTGAGAATTCCCCAGTTCTTGACGTCTCAAGTCTCCGGCAATTACTTGAAGATAAGTACCCACGGTTTCCGGAGTACATCGACGGTCGTGTGATTCCTCCAAAGTCTTTTGATTCTCCGCAGGGGATCCACGTGCGTATGTACGAACTGCAAGACGCTCCAGACCATGCATACTTTTCTGCTGAATACACGGATGTTACTGGAGCTTTCTCAGTGTACGTTGGTGAAAGCACAGTAGGGAGGATTTCATTCTTTATCGAAGACGAGCACTATTTCAGCTACGATGTCACAGTTTATCTCGGTACTCGACAACATATATTCGATCTCGAAAGGAGTAGAGTTTATGATGAAGGAACAGATCGCAACTAGCGCCTTTGCCAGCGTATTCCTAGTATTTTTCGGGCTTGCGATTCTTGGGAAGAATCAGTCTTTCGGTAAAGGAGAAGAATCACAAGCTAAGATCAGAGTCTCAGGACAGGCCATTCTCCGTGTTGACCAAAAACCGTTACCTTATATTACCGTTAGGTTTACTCGTCGGGTGGATGGCAAGAAAACGAAGGTAGTCAAGACCACCTACGCAGATAAGAATGGTAAGTTCATAGTTGAGGAGGTAGTGGAAAACGGCTTCCGTGGAAGAATCCTGATTGAGCATGAGAATTGTCAAACGGAAGTCATCGAAGTCAAGGCAGGTGACGAACGGAAGATTGGTCGGTTTTCGGTGCGTCCGACAATTCGCTATGAGAAGTGCTCAAATCATTCTGCGGCACAAGAAGTGGAGTGTGTGCCTTGCAAAGGCACTGGCGAGCGTCTTGGAAGTGGTGGGCCACAGAGTACTGAGTGCAAAGTTTGCAGCGGTCGGGGAAAAGTACTCCGGGGATGCGAGAACTGCGATGGCACGGGCAAAATAAAAGTTTCTCTCGAAGTAAAACGCCGAAAAGGACTTCCGAAGAAGTAACAGGTGCCGAAATCAAACATCACTTACGGAAGGGTATGTGAGGTGGTCCAGGTTTCACGGACACGGTAACACCTAAAATAGAGGGCTTGAAATCGTTTCAAAAGGAGAGGCCAAGATGGCTAAGAGAAACGGCAAGCCGCAGAAAAGCAGAACTCGCCGGACGTTTCCCAAAGAATTCAAACGAGAAGCCGTTCAGATGATGCTGGATGGTCACTCGGCCAGCTTAGTGGCTGGGAACCTGGGCGTCGACAATGCGAATCTGCTCTATCGTTGGAAAGCTGAGATCCTGGCCGAGAGCGGACCTGAGGCTGAGACGCTCGACAACCAGGTGCGTGAACTGCGCGACGAGTTGCATCGAACGCGGCGTGAGCGGGACATCCTAAAAAAAGCCTTGGCTATTTTCAGCCAACAGGAGTAGCCGACAATTACGCCGCTGTTAATAGGCTGCGAGAAGAAGGTTTTGAGGTGAAGGAGCTGTGCGAATTGCTGGGTGTTAGTCGCAGTGCCTATTATCAGAGGCCAAACTTGCAGAGCGTTCGCAAGCTTGAGGACGAAGAGTTGCAACCTATAGTTCGTAGCGTGTTTCTTCAGCATCGTCGGCGTTACGGTTCGCGACGAATAGCATTGGAGTTGCAGAGCATGGGATACACCTGTAGTCGCAGTAGAGCAAGGAAAATCATGGGCCAAATGAACCTGTCCGCGATTCAACTGCGTTCGTTCAAGCCACGCACTACCAATAGCGCGCATCGCCTTGGCTTCAGTCCAAACTTGCTTGCCGAGGGCTTTGACTTGCGGTAAGTGAATCAGGTCTGGGTAGGAGACATCACTTATATTGGCCTGCGAAAACAGTTCGCCTACTTGGCCGTGCTGATGGACCTATATTCCAGGCGGATCATAGCATGGGCCATTGAAGAAAATATTTCCGAACAGCTGACGATTCAGACTTTACGACGTGCTCAATCCGCTCGCCAGCCTCCGCCTGGAGTCATCCATCATTCGGATCGCGGAGGGCAGTATGCCTCCAGCACTTACCGACAGCTGCTAGCAGACGCACAGATGCTTCAGAGCATGAGCCGTGCCGGTGACTGTTATGATAACGCCTTCATGGAATCCTGCTTCGGGACGATGAAGACTGAGATGGAAATGGAGATCTACGAATCGCTTGAGCATGCTCGTCGAGAAATCGAGGAATACGTCAACTACTGCAATGCAATCCGCCGACATTCATCACTGGACTACCGGTCACCAAATAGCTTCGAGTTAGCCCTCTCAAAATAAGAGGACACCGTGTCCGCGAAACCTGGACCACCTCACACTACACCATAGGACTCCGCGGCGCTGCGGCTCACTTGAACTCAGATTCATTTACATCACTATTAACCGTGGCGGCTACGCCGGTATATATGGAAGTGCGTACTTAATGTTTGAGATCCGAAAGCCTCCTTCACCGCTAGATGCGGTTTCACCATCTCGATCCGTATTTCTCGCTGGTTCGATTGAAATGGGGCAGGCAGAGGATTGGCAGACGTCTGTCGCCAATTCGCTTTGTGATCTGGACCTGACCGTCCTTAACCCACGTCGAGACGAATGGGATGCGTCTTGGGAACAGTCGATTCACAATCCAAATTTCCGCGAGCAGGTGGAATGGGAACTTGCTGCGCAGGAGCGTGCAGGGACGATCGTGATGTATTTCTCACCTGCGACGACAGCGCCAATTACCTTGCTCGAATTGGGACTCTTCGCAAGGAGTGGTAAGGCGATTGTTTGCTGCCCTGATGGCTTCTGGCGGAAGGGCAACGTCGAAATCGTGTGCGCACGATATGGTGTCCCAATGGTAGAAACGCTCGGCGACTTGTCTGAGTCGGTGCGCTCACGATTGGCGACATAACAAGCGACCTCCAAAGCGTAATCGCGGGAAAGGGTAATTGGGCTATCGCAAAGTCTTCAGAAATCTCCGTGGTCGGAAAGAAGGATTGAAACGTCGGAGGCACCGGGCAGTCCTGCAGGCGAATTCTAAGCGTCCCCGCGTTTTCCAACTCTTTCCGCAGCGCCGTTAACCGATTTTCTTGTGGTGTCGGCGATTTTATATCGCTCAGAGTTTGTGCGAAGAGGAAAAAACTTTACGCCAACACCATAACTACTCTCAACTTGTTAGCGGCATTCGATTGACTCGACTGCGATCGGCAGCAGCGGCCAAACCAGGCTATTTTGTGTACTCTCTCTAGACCTCCAGGGTGTAAAGGGTGGGGGCTGGCTTCTGAATAGTCGCTGTCAACGGCTAATCGTTCGATCTGCCGAAACGGCGCGGCAACTTTGGGAGGAAATACGGCGTCCGAAATTTAAAAACTTCCAAACATAGCTCTTTGATTCTCACCTAGTGACCAAAGGTGTCACGGGGGTTCCGCTAAAATAGAGTGTCAACGCAGGGATGAGCCTACGACGGGCTCGTGTGAAGCGAAGTGAGATCGGCAAGACTTCAAATTGGCCCTTCTTACGCAGTTTCGTGCTTAGCGACGATTGGAGCGACCTCTTGTCAACGACAAGGAAAATACAGACTGAGTCAACGGATTCCAGGACGATTGGAATCGAGCGCATTTTCTTGGGTTGGGATGAACCCGTCTTGAATTCGACGGTGGAGCGTTTGCTTCGCGTTTATCGTCAGGAACAGGAATGGGATCTGCGACAACTAACGATCGTTCTTCCAGGTGGACTTGCGGCCCATCGCTTGGAAGAACTGTTGGCCCTCAAGTCCCAAACTCTTGGGCTCACCTTTTACCCTCCAACGGTTTTGACGACCGGCCAGTTGCCAGAACGGCTCTATCGGCCAAAGCACCAGTTTGCAACGGAGCTTGTTCAGCATCTTTCGTGGATGCAAGCACTTCAAGCGACTTCGACCGAAGTTCTCCAGCATCTGATTCCAGTCCCACCGCCCACATCTGCCTCATCCCAATGGCTCGAGTTGGGTAAGACGATTGCCAAGCTGCATCGTGAGCTTGCCAGTGAACTTTTAGACTTTCAAGCTGTCGTGGAAAATCTCCCACCACGGCATGTGGAGGCGGAGCGTTGGAGCTGCCTCGCGGAGTTGCAGAGTCGGTACCATGCAATCTTGGATCAACTTTCCTTGTGGGACATTCAGACGGCGCGTCTAGTTGCTTTAAAGAACAAGGAGCCGCAGGATTATGCCCGAAACCATCCGCAGAAGGTTCTCGTGGTTGGGTGTGTCGACCTGAATTCAACTCAGCGTGGTTTCCTTGATGCGATAGCCCCGCAAGCAGAAGTCTGGGTTGCTGCGCCCGCTTCAGAAAAAAGGATGTTCGATGAATATGGGTGCCTTGAGCTAGAAAAATGGCAGCAGCATGTTCTGTCCATTCCTTCGAAGAGTTTGCTCGTCGGCAATGGTCCGCGTGATCAAGTTGAATTGGCGGCAGCCTGTATCGCGGATCTCCAGTCCGAGTATGCGTCGACTCAGATTAGCGTAGGAGTTGCCGACAATGCGCTATTGCCCGAGCTTCGTCATCGTTTCGATTTGTGTGGTGTGCCGACGCGTTATGGACCCGGCGACAAGCTACCAGGCAGCGAGCCAGTCAAGTTGCTGTCGCTGATCGGCAAGTTTCTAGAAGGCCGCAGCTATTTAAGCTTTGCAGCTTTGGTCCGCCATCCTGCCGTTAGCAATCTGTTACATCGTCAAGCTCGACAGCTTCCCTCGGATTGGCTTGCAAAACTAGATTCGTATTACCAAGAGAGTTTGCCGAAGCGGATCGACAAATTTGTCGACAAATCTGCTACTGGGGCAGACGAATATATGTTGGTCGTCAAAACGATCGACAAATGGCTCGCCAAGTTGACACGAAAGCCGCAGAAAGTTGCTTTGCTCGTTCAGCCTTTGTTGCACGTGTTGAGGACTTGTTACGACCGTATTACTTGCGATCTCGATGACGAGATTGAGAGTGCTTTGTATGCTGCGGCGAAAACGCTTGCAAAAGCTTTGGTCGAGTTGCGTGATGTTCCTCAGACCTTGCAGCCTGAATTGACGGCAACCGAAGTTATCGATTGGTTGGTGCAGAGTCTTGCTCAGCGGCAGGTCAGCGAGTTGCCTGATCCGGACCGCGTCGAGCTGCTGGGTTGGCTGGATCTTGCTTTGGATGATGCTCCGGCTTTGATCGTGACGGGTGTGCATGATGGAGTTGTTCCCGAGGCGCTCAATGCCGATCCATTCCTTCCCAATAGCCTCCGAAAACAGCTGGGGATGGCCGACAATGAGCGACGGCTAGCTCGCGATCTCTACGCGGCGCAAGTCATGCTTAAAACGCGAGATTCAGTAACATTTGTGACAGGCAAGGTGGATGCCAAGGGCGATCCAGTGACGCCAAGTCGCCTGCTGATGGCATGCGAGCTTCAAGATTTACCGGCGCGGATTCTACATTTGACCAGCGACGATCACAGTGACACTCCAGCGGAAGTGGTGCAGAGCTGGAGTGTTGCTGCCGGGAGCAAGCCGGCTTTGGAGATCCCAAGGCCGGCAGCGGATTTGAGACCCAAGCATGTGACAGTAACCGCGTTTCGCGATTATTTGCAGTGTCCTTATCGCTACTATTTGAGGCATGTTCTACGCCTGAAGCCACAAGACGATTCGCTCGCCGAGTTGCAGGCGTCTCAGTTCGGAGTGCTCATCCACGACGCATTGGAACAGTTGGTGGGTCCGATGGGTTCGTGCACGGATGAAGAGCAGATCGCCGAATTTTTAATCTCACACCTGCATCAGAGTGTTGCAGTTCGGTTTGGTGAAGCTCCTGCGGCGCCAGTGCTGATTCAGATTGAGCAAGCAGAATTGCGGCTCAAGGCCTTCGCGAGATCCCAAGCTCAGCGAGCGGAGGAAGGCTGGGAGATCCTCTTTACGGAAAGCGGCGTTGACGCGAAAGATGAGCTGCGAATTGGCAACCACCAAGAACTGTGTTTGGTCGGGCGAGTCGACCGGATCGACTATCATCCCGATCTCGATTTGTGGGCGATCTGGGATTACAAAACCAGTGAGTCGGCCAAAGATCCTGTCCAAGTACATTGGTCCAAGAGCAAGGGGTGGCTCGATCTCCAATTGCCACTTTACCGCCATTTGGCTCGCAAGCTTGGAATCGATTCCGAGCCGATGCTTGGCTACATTTCCTTGCCCAAGCAAGCCTCGAAGACTCGCTTTTACGCAGCAGAGTTCAGCCAAGAGCAATTGCGTGAAGCGGATATGATTGCCAATGACGTAGTAACGAGAATCGCCAGCGGCAAGTATTGGCCCGACGAGTGGGAGACTCCGACGTTTGACGACTACGCTCGAATTTGTCAGACCAATAGTCTGGAGGTTAGGGCAGCCAAGCCGACCAAGCGCTGTTACCGCTTTGATGAATCAACGCTGGGATCGGTCGATGAGTCGTCGGTTCGCGAAGCTGAGATTCTGCAGTTGCAGCCGGTCGTCAGCGATCCGAATTTGTCTCCAAAGTTGATTCGTGCTTCGGCTGGAACGGGAAAGACCTTTCAGCTAACCAATCGATTGCTGCAAATCATTCTGTCTGGCCAAAAGATCGATAGCATTTTGGCGACCACGTTTACGCGCAAGGCAGCCGGAGAGATTCAGCATCGGGTCCTATCGCGACTTGCTGAGGCATGCTTGCACGCGGACAAACGAGCGGAGTTGGCCGAGCACTTGGACGGAGTCGACACATCGGCGGCGGCATGTTTGTACGGCCTACGGAGAATCACGCAGGAGATTCATCGTTTCCGCATCGCTACGCTCGATAGCTTCTTTTCTCACATTGCTCGCGTCTTTAGTTTTGAAATGGGATTGCCCAACGGGTGGGAGCCCATGAATCCGGTGCAAGAGCGTGCTTTCCAGATGCAGGCTATCGGATCGCTATTGGAACAAGAAGACAGGCAGACTTTGGTCAACTTGGTGCGAATGCTTGCTAAGGGTGAATCAAGTCGCCGTGTGGCGGACGAGATCCTGCAGACGGTCGGTGCAGGCTTTTCCGTTTATCGCAGCACGGAGGCGGAGGCCTGGGACCAGTTGCCTTTGCTGCCGGCAACTTCAGAGGCAGCACACAACTCTGCTCTGCACACGATCGCTTCGACAAAATTGGGTCACACCAGTGCGGACCGACAGCTGGAAAAGATTCACTTGATGGCCAGCACGGGCGATTGGGAAGGTTTGCTGGACCACAAACTGGCCGAAGCGGTCGATGCGGATACTCCGAAGTATTACAAGAAAGAAATCCCTAGTGATTTAGTACTGGCGATTCAACAAGTTTGCGAGCGGGCTGCGTGTGAACTGCTGCCGCAGCGCAAGGCTCAGACGTTGGCCAGCTACGAAGTACTGAGCAAGTACGACGGATACTATCAGGACTTACTGAAGCGTTATCGTTTGCTCGCCTTCGCGGATGTGACCTACTTCCTTTCCAACTGGAGTGAACGCTCAGCCAATCAGAGTGAAGTCATGCAACGTTTGGAGTTTCGCATGGACTGCGGGATTCGACATCTGTTGCTCGACGAGTTTCAAGACACGGCGGCCGACCAATGGCGCATTCTGGAACCTATCGCCAAGCCGTTGGCCCTGCAGAAAGGTGCGCAGAGCGAACAATCAATTTTTTGCGTCGGTGATACGAAGCAGGCCATTTACGGTTGGCGCGGCGGTGTGGCCGAAGTCTTCGATGCGGTTACCGCGGCATTGCCCAACATCGAGCAACAGCAGCTCAATCAGAGTTTTCGGTCGAGTCAGTCGGTTATCGATTCGGTCAATGAAGTTTTTGCCAACTTAGAGCAACATGAAAACTACTCGGATTGCGAAAACCGAGTAGGAGCATGGTCAGGAGTATTCCCGAATCATGCGACAGCCAGAAGCGACCTTGCGGGGTACGTAGA
>JBCCEO010000297.1:0-8803 GCA_039030255.1 Planctomycetota bacterium
CGGGTGTAACTTCAAGTGCGGTGAAGTATAGCGGCCCTTTGGAATCCTCCGAGTTCTTGAATTGGACGGCGTAGGCAGTGCCGATTTCCAGTAGCGTGCGCTTGTCAAACGTGGGTTCGATCTCCTCTGTCGAGAGGATTTCGCCATCTTCGTTGATCTCGGCCTTCAACAATTGGTATTCGACTTTGTAATCGGAATGCGTCTTGTTCTTGCTCGCACTCGTCAGGCTGACTAGGTTTTGCGCCTTGAGGATGCGGTTTAAATAGTCGCCTAAGTTGTTTCCTTCGGAATCTAAGCCTTCGCTATCGAATGGCCCCCATCCGCCCCGAAGGATTGCTGGCGCGCTGGAATCTTCCGAACTTACGTTAAGAGCGCTGCCTGTGGAAGGAAACAAGCTCGACAACTCGCCGCTGACTTTCAGCACCAAGTCGGGGTTTTCGTCGGCCAATGAGACTTCGCCCCCGTCGACAAGTTGCTGGATTTGTTTGGCAAGTGCAGTGGGCAAATCGTCGAGCTTCGCAGTTTTGGGTTCTCCAGAAGCATCTGATCGTATTAACTTCAAGCCAATTTGACTCGTGGCAGGGGCAGGAGCCAGCATGCTTGCGACGGCGACCGCCAACGAATTCGTGGGAGGATTCGATTTTGCAAATACTTGCTTTGCTTCGTCAAAGCTAACGAACTCGGCTTGGCTTTCAAATTCGGTGACCGATTTAATTTTGACTGTGCCAATTGCTTCGCCCGCCGATGCTGCTTCTGGGTTTTCATAAACTTCAAGAAGAGCATTTGTATTGAGCCCGTGGAGTGTACCGGCCTTTAGTCGAACTGCTCCTGAGGAATCTTTTCCAGCTAGCGGAAAGTTGGTTGGGCGATCAATGGCTCGCGTTGCGCCAAGGACGGGCAATTTGCGGGTTTCTATGTCACTTGCTTCCAACTGTGGGTGAGGGGCTTGGACGACTTTTCGATTCGTTTGGTATCGCGATCGAATCGCATCGTGAAGCGAATCGTAGCTAAGCTCGGAAAGCGAAGCATGCTCGGTTAGGACTTGGGAGAGAAATCGCGTTAGCAGACCATAAGTCTTTCCATTCTCCTGGAACTCCGGTTCAACTTCTGTTTCATGGCAGGCGGATAGGAAAACAACGCCGGGTGGTAGACGCTTTCGGGTTACATTTTCAGGTTTGGAAGAGTCCGCGATCTTTCGCGATAGCTGGCGTACTTTCGTAGCACCACGCGCTCCAGAGCCAGAGTGGCAGCAATCGTAAACCAAGATCACCCGAGCTTTCGGATTTTCTGGATCGCCAACGACTTGGTTGATCAGGTCGTTGATCTCATCGTCGCGAATGTCTTGTGCTCCGCCTTGCCGCTCGGCATCATGCGGTACCAGCGTCTCGTCTAGTCCATCTTGTTCATCGCGGTCCTGATGCCCCTCCTCCTGGTCGAGGATTTGAGAGCCGTGACCGCTAAAATGAAAGTAGACTTGGGCCGTAGGACTGTTATCCGGAAGACTTTCAATTTTTTCAACTAGCTCGGCAAAAGCAGAACGAATACCGGCACCGGTGGCTTCCGAATTCAGTCGCTGGATGATGTTATCTTGATCAAAGTTAAATCGAGAGGTGAGGACGGAACTTATCAACGCAATGTCGTTGGCACTACCATCCAATTGTTCGGCTGGACTCAAGTTGGCGTATTCGTCGACACCGATTAGCAGCGCATATTTGCCGCCTTCTGTATCCTGGGCCCGCAGTCCCAATGGAAGGAAGAAGAGCAAAGTCCATGCTGCCGAGACGCAACGAAGAGAGCGGGCCAGGCGTGTAGGCTTTACACTCATGTCAAATCCTAAATTCGATTCTATCGTGATCAGGGGCGGTCTAGATGGTTCTCGAAGTTGCCCTCTGAAGAGAATCACAGCTTCGAAAATGCATCGGATTGGTTTTGTAGACGCTATTTGCGTCGAATGATTGTGAGGAAAACCGCTGATTTTCTGATTTGTTATTGGGTCGGTTGCGAATCAGGCTTAGGAATGAACTTACCAAAAACCGTCCAAACGCGGTGGATATGCGTCATTTTGTCAAATGGAGCTTCTCGAAAAGGGATAAAGCCCGGCATTTGTAGTTTCAAATGTTGGGACATACCGAATGTTGGCACATATCGAATGTTGACTGATATCGAATGTTGACACATAGAATCCCAGACATTTCCATCTTAAGTACATGCCTAGAACCGAATCTGCGGTGGTTTACACGCCTGGGAGTAACTTCACGAGCGATGCGGATTCCATCGTTGAGCCCGTTGAAGCAGGGCATCGCGATTAGGAAATGAAATTATGAGGCGAGGATTTCTGCGGCGAGGAAAAAAGATCCGGTTGCGTAGATTAGATGCTCGCTTCCGGCCAATGCGAGAGCCAGCTGGTATGCGGCCTTGGGCTCGTGTGCTTGGTGCAATTGGCAAGCCTGAGGTTTGAGATTTGCGGCGAGTTCGGCCAATTTCCCGAGTTCGAAAGCACGCGGGTTTTCTTGAAATTCGGTCAGCACGATGTGGGAGCAGCGAGGAAGCAACAGCCTCAGCATGGCTTCACAGTCCTTATCGCGACTCGGCGAGAACACAGCCACAATGTTTTGGCTAGGAAAATGCTGCTCAAGAGCCGCAAGTCCGGCTTCAATCGAGGAGGGGTTGTGGGCCGTGTCGAGGATTTGGGTTGGTTGTCTAGCAATTACTTCGAGTCGCGCGGGCACTTGTGTATGTAAAACAGCCTGCTTCACGTGAGATTGGCCTGCACCAAAACCTAGCTCGGCTAGTTGCTGGATAACATTCCAGGCAGCAGCAATGTTGTCGGCGTGGTGCGCACCGATCATGCAGGAATTCAACTCCTCCGTAACGCCAGAAGGCAGCTGCTTGACACAGGCGATGCCTTGGCGACTGGAGGAGTTTAATTCCCTGTCGTTGGTCGCGTTCCCAATCTTCCAGCTAACGTCATAGTCGCGGCCGATCAACTTCAAGGCAGCGTTCATTGCTTTTGCCTTGGCTTTGACCACGCTTTGAGCGTCTGGATGCCGTGCACTGCAGATTACGGGAACACCGTTTTTGATGATTCCAGCTTTTTCACCCGCGATGGCTTCAATCGTCGTGCCAAGTAGCTTTTCATGGTCAAGGCCGATGGATGTGATGCAACATACGGTCGGCTTACAGATGTTCGTCGAGTCCAATCGTCCGCCCAAGCCGACTTCGAGCACTGCAATTTTTGCTCTGCAACGTGAAAAATGTAGCATCGCCATAGCGGTCGAAAGTTCGAAAAAGGTGGGTGCACCAAGTTCGGGTTGTTCACTTAGGAGTTGATGCGAGGCGGAGAGTACTGAATTCGCCAGCTCGATGATCTGCTCGTCGCTTGCAGTCTGCCCGTTGAAACGAAAGCGTTCATGAAGTTGGACCAAGTGCGGCGAGGTGTAGAGTCCTACGGGGTAGCCGGCGTTCTGGAGGGCGGCAGCGACCAAGTGCGATGCGCTGCCTTTGCCCTTGCTTCCGGCAACATGGACCACTGCATAGTCGTCCTGCGGATTTCCGAGTACGCTTGCAAGCACTCGCATGCGGTCCAAACGATAGTGCTGATCGGTATAGGGTGTTTGGACTTTTCGCTCGTAGTTGATGGCCCCAAGTAGGAGTTGCAGTGCCTCGTTGACGCTGGCGGCGGGCTTGAAGCCCTTAGAATTGTGGAATGCCGCTACATTCGTTGCAGTTGGCATATCCTCCTGGTCTCTCTGGTCAATCGTCATCAGGCGTTCGCGAAGTACTAGGGTCTGGCAACGATTTCAACTTGAGTATAACAATAGTCCATTGCGGCATCCGTTGAAGCTTGACGCGGGAACGGTAGGTACTTTGTGGGTAAGGATTTGGGGAAGCTATCGACTGATATGATCGGTGGTTCATTCCTCAGAATTGACCCATTACTCCGCCTATTTTCCGCGATTGCCAAGGATCTGACAAGGAAGCTTGACAGGGCTAGCCCCGCTCGCGAACCTGAAAGGCTGCAGAGTCGTAAGGCAAAGGACGTTTTCCGATTGGAAACCCTCCTTTGCTTCTGCAGACTGAATAACGTCATTTATCCAATCACCTCTCTTTTCCGACTTTGAAGGAATCTCTCATCCGATGAGTGCTACTTCTGCAGCCGCACAGGCGTCCCAAGAATCTTTCGATCATACAGATTCGAATGTTGTTATAGAAACACGAAATCTAGGCAAGACGTACCGGGATTTTTGGGGGCGAAAGAAAGTTGCCGCCCTCAAGTCCTTGGATATCGAAGTCCAAAAGGGTGAGATCTTTGGATTGCTCGGTCCGAACGGTTCCGGTAAATCCACCACCATCAAATTGATTCAGGGCTTGTTGTTTCCATCTTCTGGTCGAGCTTTTGTATTTGGCAAGGAAGCCCGGGATGTGACCAAGAATGAACGGATTGGCTATTTGCCAGAGGAATCTTATCTCTACAAATTCCTCAACGCGGAAGAAACACTTGACTTTTACGGCCGCTTGTTTGACATGCCAGCCGCCATTCGGAAAGAGCGTGCCGACGAATTGATCAAAATGGTCGGCTTAAATAACTCACGCCGCCGCCAGCTGCGGGAGTACTCCAAAGGGATGACACGTCGGATTGGTCTGGCTCAAGCCTTGATCAACGAACCAGATTTGCTAATTCTGGATGAACCAACGACGGGGATGGACCCGATCGGTAGTCGCGAAATGAAGGATTTGATCATTCGACTTCGCGATGAGGGCAAGACAATCTTGCTCTGCTCACACCAACTGGCAGACGTCCAAGACGTTTGTGACCGTGTTGCTATTCTGCACCAAGGCGAATTGCGGGAGTTGGGACGAGTCGATGAATTGCTCAAAGTTCGCGACGTGACCGAAGTGCATGCCAAGGGGCTTTCCGAAGACCTCAAGTCGAAGATCGCGGACTTAATCAAGACTGAAGGCGGCGATGTCGTTTCGATTGACAACCCAACCACAACGATGGAAGAACTATTCCTCGACATCGTTCAGGATGACCGTCCTGGCTCTCGACCTTCCGGTTCTTAAGACTCCGCGACGCGTTTTATTCTTTTCCTCATCTTCCTAACTCTCATAGACAGACTTCGACAACAATGCGTATCGAAGAATACCAATTATGGGGCTACTTCGAGTGGCTCATCTTCAAGTTCGGGCTACTGCACGGGCTAATCGTTGCAGCAATTGTCTTCCTACTTGGATTTATTGTTTGCTATATCATCGGGATCGGAAGGTATGGCCCGGGAGAAGGCTTCTTCCGCGTGACGCGAGTCATATATGAATTGCTCGCACGTGACCTTCCGGGGACGTCGCTCAGTCGAGTCTATGCACTTTCGAAGCTTGCGTTTCAAGAGGCGATACGCCGTAAAGTGCTGGTGCTTATGGCGGTGTTTATCGTTGTACTTTTGTTCGCGGGCTGGTTCCTCGACTCCAACACGTCCAACCTTGCAAAGCTGTACATCTCCTTTGTGATGACAGGTACAAGCTATTTGGTATTGCTGCTTGGATTGTTCCTAAGCTGCTTTAGCTTGCCGGCAGATATCAAGTCTAAGACCATTCAAACGATCACGACCAAGCCAGTTCGGCCGACGGAGATCATTCTAGGACGCATCTTCGGCTTCTCGGCCGTAGGCACCGTCTTGTTGGTTGCGATGGGAATCTTGAGTTACATTTTTGTCTATCGCGGTATCGAACACAGTCATGCTGCTCGGGACATGGCCGACGATGGCAAGTCAGGCACGACATTTGTAGAAGCCAGCCACTCGCACACTTTCGAAATGGTGACCGAGGACGATGGCACTGTGAAGTACGGCGTGACGGATGAAGAAAAGTCACACGTACACACGGTTACAGCGACTGAAGCTGGCGACAAGACCGAGTATCAGCTTGGCAAGCCAGAAGGGTTGCTCGAAGCTCGAGTGCCCGTGTTTGGGCAGATGGCCATCTATGACCGAGCCGGAAACTTGTCGAGCTCCGGTCTCAACGTAGGTTTTGAATCGGAATACCAAACTTATATCGAAGGCAACTCGCTGATGTCCGCCGTGTGGACCTTCTCGGGTGTGAACGCCAAGAAGTTCCCCAACGGTGAGCTGCCGATTGAGTTAAGTCTAAAAGCGTTTCGAACGTTCAAGGGCGATATCGTCACGGGTGTCCAAGGAGAAATTGTTCTCCGCAGCACAGATGGATTGGTCGAAAGCGATCGCATTCCGTTTATCGTGCAGGAGTTTGACGTTGATCAGCAGGTCATCCCGCAAAAATTGTCGGGAACGGTTATCAACGCGGACGGTGATCCTGAGCCCAAGGAACTGGATCTCTTTACCGACATTGCCAAAGGTGGCAAGATCGAAATCCAAATCCGTTGTATTGACCCGGGGCAGTATTTGGGGCTGTCAGTAGCAGATTTGTATTTGCGGGCTGGCGAGTCCAACTTTGGCTGGAACATGTTCAAGGGTTTCTTGGGAATCTGGATGCAAATGGTTCTGGTAATCTGCCTAGGGGTCATGTTCAGTACATTCCTGAGCGGTCCTGTCGCAATGGTGGCGACGCTGGCCTGTTTGATTTTGGGCTTCTTCGGAAATGTCGCCATGGATGTCGCTCGCGGCGACGCACCTGGGGGTGGACCGATCGAGACCATCATTCGAATGCCGATGCAGACCGGGGCACTGGTGGACTTGGACCTCGGCAATCCGACTTTGGAAACGGCGATTAAGTTCGCCGATCAAGGAGTTCTGTACACCTTGGTAACCTTTTTCCAGGCTATACCTAGCTTTGGGCAGTTTAATACTTCAGAATTTGTGGCTTACGGGTTTGATATCTTCCCGGGGCTTATTGCGAGACACCTCACGATGACACTGTGTTACTTCTTGTTATGTAGTATCGTCGGATACTTCTTCCTCAAGACCAGGGAGTTGGCGGCAGCATGAATGCGACAGTACTTAGAAGACGGATTGCTTACATTTGCGCGATTGTCGCGTTGATTGTTCCCTTGTATTTCTTAGGGCGTCCAGCGGTACGGAATCGCGATGGTTCGATCAAACAGGCTGGAGGTACTTTGGCCGGCCTGCGCGACAACTACAACTTGGGCCAAGGCGATTTAGGCGAGATCGAACCCGCCAGTGAGTCGATGCGGCTCGCGACGCTTGGATTGCGTGGTCCTGCGGCTACGATTCTGTGGCAGAAGGCAGAGTACTACAAACGCGAGCAGTATTGGGATCGTCTTTCTGCGACACTCAATCAAATTGCAGCTTTGCAGCCGCATTTCATTGAGATCTGGAAATTTCAATCACACAACATGTCCTACAACGTGTCGACGCAGTTCGACAACTATCGCCACCGATACCAGTGGGTGAAGCGAGGTATGGACTACTTGGTGCGTGGGAGCAAAGTCAACAAGCATCGAACCGAGATGCCTTATGAGTTGGGTTGGTTCTTTGGCAATAAGATGGGCGTTGCCGATGAGAAAATTCAGTACCGAGAGCTATATCGCGACGACCGTGATTTCCATGAAGAGATCCTTGAGACAACAGGTCTGGACGTCACTAAGAAGGAAGGAATTGGTCCAGACCAAAAGCCTGACAATTGGCTAACTGGACGTCTCTGGTACTTGCGATCTTACGCCATGGTCGAAGAAGGCTACGAGCCAGCCAAGAGCTCCTTGATGTTCTACCAAAAAGCTCCTCAATGGTTAATGAAATATTCTGAGGCGATTCAAAAGGAAGGCTACTTTACGCAGGCGGCACGATTCGGCTGGCGAAGTTCACAAGAAGGATGGGCTGATTTCGGCAAGCGACAGATCCTGACGACGTGGGGCGATACTATCTTCTTGAGCGAGGTGGAACAGGCCAACACCGACTACAAGGAGGCGGAAAATCGATTTGCCGAATTCTGTGGCGAAACTTGGGATCGGCTACGAGCAGCAAAGCTCAATTCGCTTTCTCCGACGCAGCGCAAAGCCATTGCGACGCCTTACTCTGAGAGGACCTTCGATCAGATCCTTCTGGCTGAAAACGCCGAATTGATGATTGAGATGAATCCAGTCGCCGTTGCAAAACAATTGGATGATCCCGAAAAGAGCATCCAGGCGATGCAGATGGCCAAGAATATGGTCGCGCGTTTGGAGAAGATCGGACACATCGAGATTTATCGTAGCCAAGTCAACTATGCGTATTGGGCCGAGCGTTGTTTGGCTGAGCAAAACGATGACGCTTTGGCAGCTCGCCAGAGCATGTATGAGGCCGAGAAGTTCTTGGAGAAGGCCCAGCTCGAAGAGACATTTGCATCCTACGAGAAAGCCTTCCAGTCCTGGTACGACCTCTTCAAGCAACATCCTGCCATGATGGTCGATGATGTTGCTGATGATATCTTGGCATCGATCACGCGTTATCAGCGTCTCTTGGACGTGGATGAACTGCCGGAAGACTTCCCACTGAACGATTTCATCAAGTTCCGGGAAGTTTACGAAGATCAGCTGGCTGACCCAGCTATGCTTGGCGTGATATCGCAGTGGCCCAAGCGGTATCCTGGACGCGACTTCCTCAAGGAAATGCTTCGCAAGAGCGAGATTTTTGCTCAGCAAGTTGCTGACGGAGAGGCCATCGAGCAAGCGTTTCAAGAGACTCAGGGGAATGCTCCCAAGGATCCTACCGAACCTGATAATGGTCCTCCTGAAGGACCAGCGGAGAAGCCAACAGAAGAACCTGCCGAGCCAGCGGAAGAACCTGCCGAGCCAGCGGAAGAACCTGCCGAGCCAGCGGAAGAACCTGCCGAGCCA
>JBCCEO010000298.1:0-8799 GCA_039030255.1 Planctomycetota bacterium
AGAGTTGCCGACGGAGCCCAATCTACTTCTGCGCCGTTGATGACTCCGAAAAGCAATGCTTGATTTCCAGGCTCGAACGCTTCGTTGCAATAGACTTGAACTTCAGACCCCAATCGCTCGTCCGCAGCTTTGTCTTCCTTGCTAGGCGTCGTTTTTGATAACACGCTCTGAATACGCAGGGCACAAACTGGATTGCTAGAGCTCCACTCGACAGAATCTTTGCAGGTGGCAACGACGATGAAATCATACCTCGTCGATTCTTCGCGAAGACAAGGAGCCAAGGCTTCACAGAAAGGGCATGCATGAACTTTGGGGCTTTGAGCCACCCCAACAACTAGTAGAACTAAGTAAACGAAAACTACAGTACGCATCCTTGCTCCGTATTTTCTATACCTCCTGCGAAATCCCTCGGCTTACACGGCGGTTACGCTTTAAGTTTCCTCGAAGGCCTCTGGAAGGCGAGCACCCAAAACTCTCGCGCGAAGCCGAATGCCATGCTCGACGACCATGAGGCGACATCGAAATTTCTCCGCCCGAGCCGGAAAACAGTTCGTCAGCTGTTTGCACATCAATCGCAACCTTACGCAGCAAGCTTGCACACCGCTATCCCGATTTTTCCAAGCTACGAATTCGACGCGATGCCCCTGGTTCTTTAAGCGCTCCACCAAGATTGGATCAATATCACGCCTGTGCACGAAAATCGTCAGTCGAGAAGTCGCCTCCTTCAATTCCTTATTTGGCACGAGTGTATCGCTCAACTTACACAGTTTGACGTTCACGTCTCCCCCGAGAAATGCCTGCAAACTTCCTCTAGTCGCTGGGTCGCAGGCCCATATGTCCGGCTCTCCACCAAGAACAGATGCAAAACAAGCAAATGACAAGGGAAGAACCCAGAGATGAATGGCCAGTCCAATCGATTGTGGTTGCATCTTATTTCACTTTCCTCTGCGGATTACTTCGTGCTGCCGCCGGATCTCGTGGCTGATCATCATCCAACGCTACTCTTTACCCAACACTCTCTGCGTGGGCTGCTTCGAAAAACGGACCAGACCTACCCCCGCCAACAAGACAAGGGCTGAAACCAACAACAGCCAGCCCGGCAAATGCTCTTGTTCTAACTGGCCGATATTCCATTCGGCCAAACGGTCTCGTGATTGTGCCACTATCAGCAAGGTGCTGTTGTGTATCACGTGCAAGACCATTGATGGAAAGACACTTTTACTTTGCCAAGCGAGCCATCCAAGAAGAAGTCCCATTAGCGTACTAGGCAACAGCCGCTCGGGAGCAGCGCCACCAGCAAGCACCACATGGAAGACGCCAAAAGCAAGAGCAGAAAACAGCACTGCCCAAAATGCAGTGAAATTCTCCTTCAAGCCGTTCAGAAGAAAGCCTCGAAAAAAGCACTCTTCACAGACTCCAGGCGCGATGCCGAGACAAAGTACAATCAACCACACCGGTACCAGCTTCCAACTGGCCAACAGGCTATCGACGTCTTCAATTTGGCTGGGGTCAAATCCGCGAATCCCCAATCTTTGCGCGAAAATGACAAGCTCGAATATCCACGGCCAAGTCGCGAATCCTAGCAAAACAGCTCCTACCCAATAGGACCAACCCGTAGGCACCAAAGCCAGCCCTGACCGAGTCGTGATCCGCTGCCAACGCAAAAGCAGCCACGGAACTGCAACGAAGAGCATTACCGTCAGTAGCGCCGCCATCACCAAGCGACTTGATGGTGCGGATTCTCCTCGGGACAGAATTCCGGAAACTACGAAATACGCCGGAAATAGCAAGGCTAGCGTCGTTAGCGCGCTTGCCAAAGAGGGTACCGACTCGGCTGTATTCTCTGGGCGTTTCAGCAGATCTTTCCAAAGTCCGCGACTTCCCACCGAAACAGCATCTCTTCCGAATACCCGCGCCGCAAGAGAAAGCGCAGCCACACCGTACAACACGGTTGAAACCAAAGTAACAATGGCCGGCAATTGCTCTACCTTTCCCTCCAGCAACTCCTTGGCGAGAAGCAGAATATTGACAAGGGGTAAGGCGGCAGTCCCATTCCCGAGACTCCAGCCAGGCAAAAATACGACCAGACCAGGACCGATCGACAGCAGGAGCAGTGGGATTAGGTAAGCCTGCGCCTCTTTAAAACTCCTGGCGGAGCTAGTCAGCAGGAGCAAAACCGCCGAATAGAACAGAGCGAAGGTGGATAGTGCGAGAAAGAGCTTGATCCCCAGCATTAGCGTAAAGCCGTTTTCGCCTAGCAACGCAACATCCAGTTGCAGCGCGTACAACGTCAACCCCATTGCCAACAGGTTCATCAGCCCCGTTAACATGGTCACCGTTACCACCGCGACATATTTAGCAGCCAACAGTCGAAAGGGCGGAACAGGAAGAGCCATCAGCGCTTCCATGGTATTGCGTTCGCGCTCACCCGCGGTAAGGTCAATTGCCGGGTAGACTCCGCCGGTGACCGTCATCAAAAGCAGAATCAGCGGCAACAATCCCAAAATGGCGGAACCCGTATCCGCTGGCTCGATCAAAACAATCGAATGCTCCATTGGAATAGGCAACTGCTGCCCTTTTTGACTTGCAGCAATTTTCATCCACTCGATATTTGCCGCTGCCAATCTCCGCTCTACAAAAGTCGAAACCTGGCTGCTCAATTCCGAATCTTTATTTTGGTAAAGCCGAACCTTGGCACTTCGCACTCCTTCACTTGATGGCGAACTCAGTTCAACACGTATCCCCAAGTCGGCAGCCGATCCGGAAACCATGGACTCGAGATCGAATTGAGAAGCGTCGTTCGGCACAAGCAATTCAATATCCGGAGTTTCAGGGGAATCAAGGTTGGGATCCCCTGTCCGAAGAGCACTAGAAAGCCACATCGCCTCCGTCTCGGTTTCCAGGGCCAAGCGATAGGAGACCTCAGTATCACCAGTTTGAAAGGCAACAAATCGCAGCCCAAAACCTAAGATCGGATAGAGCAGTAGCGGCATCAGCATCAACGTGATCGTCGTTCGCCTGTCGCGCAAAGTCTCACGCAGTTCTTTTGACGTAAACTCCAACTGCTGCGAGAACGAAAAAGGCACTCGCTGATTCAGCTTTGCCGCAGCTCTGGTGACTTGGCTCGGAGTTTCATTCTGATTTCCACTCATGATTTAGTAAGCGCTATCCTAGGCCGAAACTGCTTTGTCGTCTGCTTTCACCGGTTCATCACGCATCAGCTTCAAAAAGATCTCCACTAAAGACGGCTGACCGGTCTCTTCCTTCAAACTCGCCAACGTTCCTTCGAATTTAAGCCTTCCACGATGCAGAAGGCCAAAACGGTCACAAAACCTTTCGGCCTCTTCTAGTTGATGCGTGCAGACGATGATGGCTTTTGAGGACTCTTTGAGGACTGCGACAAAGTCTATTACTACCTTGGAACCCACTACATCGAGTCCTCGTGTAGGTTCGTCCAGCAGCACTACAGGAGGGTCATGTATCAGAGCCCTTGCCAAATTGACCCTTTGTGCCTGTCCGGTGCTCAGCGTTGCGCAACGTCGATCCAAGAACGATTGCAACTCCATTCGCTCGGACAGCTCGCGAATCCGTTGGGATGCTTCCTCCTCATTCAACCCAAACCCAAGGGCAAAATAGCGAAGCACTTCCCGCGGCGATAACCATTGATAGAGACCAGCACTGGCGGAGACCAATCCTATCAGTCGCTTCATCCGCAAAGGATCCTCAGCCACGCTTGTACCAAGAATCGAAGCGTCTCCACTCGTAGGTTCCAGCAATCCAAGGATCATTCGCAGAGTCGTTGTCTTGCCCGCGCCGTTCGGTCCCAGTAAACCATAGACTTCGCTAGGTTCCACCTTCAATGACAATTGATCAACGGCTATAAAGCTTCCGTCGTACGTTTTTGTTAGTTCACGCAGCGCGATCATGATGTTAGCTCTATACTCTGTGAACCGGGCATTTGCAGGGGACGCCACACAGCGTCGCTAATCGCCAAAGACAATTTTCGCCACAAGTCCACCATTTGGTCGCTTGAGACACACCATCGCGTTCCATTGTCCCATCGCTCGAGCGTTTGGCAGCGATACTCTTTCCCCAACTCTCGTATAGTCCTTGTCTCGTAGTCGATGATCCACTCGATCAATTCCAGCAACAGCAATCTGGCTTTTGGCTCCTTCTCCGACGATACCGTCTTCATTATTGGCATGTCGTCACAGTCCCAAGGATCCATTTTCAAATTTGCCTCGGCGGTATAAACGGGTTTAAAAGCAAAGCGTTCTATAAAAAGTAACCCATGATCTTCATCACCAACCAGAACACCAAAACCACGCAACATGAGCCAGCGTTTGCTTGCCATCTTCAATATGTAAAGACTCGCACTGTTTTGCTTTCCGCTGGGTGGTTGCTTCCTCTGGAAACCCATCTCAAGCAACCAATTCCCGTCGGCGCGCTCAATATCCTGCCCAAAGCACCAGAGTTGTTGGCTGAGTAACCCCTCCGCAATTGGGGCAAAATCCTCGCTGCCGAAATTTGAAATACCAGATAGGGAATACAACGTCGCGCTCCACGCTCTTTACCGCGCTGAATTCATGTACTTCCGCCTTGCAAAACCATCCGTATTGCAATCTTGATAAACAGTAGCAAATGCAACTCTTATGCAAGTAGAGCTGGCGAAAGATCCAATGTCAAGTATTCATCAAACTGATTTGCAGGAAGATTGTTGCTAGCGTGCGGAATCTTGAATGACGATCCAACCTTCAATAATGCGTCGCTCGCGAATAGAATAAGTCGAATCGAGTTCAGGCTACTCAGCTCCCAGGACGACACTTATGCCAACTTATGTTTACGAAACGATACCTCAGAAAAAAGGTGAAAAACCAACCCAATTTGAGATCGTTCAGCGCATGGCGGATGACGCACTAACCAAACACCCAGAAACAGGACTGCCGGTGAGACGAGTGATTTCAGGGGGAATCGCGCTACCGGTTTCGAATAAGAAGGGCAGCTGCTGCGACTCGGGCTGCTCCTGCGGTTAGAGGCTGCTCCTGCGGTTAGAGGCTGCTCCTGCGGTTAGCGCGCGAAGCCGCGCGATTCATACTCTTAGCAGGCGAGCTTGAAAAGCGCGAAGTTGAAACACACAACGGGTTATATGCTACTGCCCGTTCGACCGGCTAAACTCGATTTGAGCAAACGCATTGTGCTGATGAATGGACTCAAAGTTCTCCGACCCGCAGCGAAACCATGCAATGCGAGAATCTTCTTTCAGAATCACCGCCATGTCCCGAACGATATCTTCTACGAACTTTGGATTATCGTAAGCTGCTTCGGTGACTGATTTCTCATCCGTGCGTTTCAAGGTCGGATAAACGGAACAAGACGCGGCTTTTTCGATCATCTCGAAAAGCTCATCAACACCGACTTCACAACCTTCCTCAAAAACTACACTCGCACTTAGCTCACAACGCTGATTATGGGCACCGTAGGCAGAAATCTCTTTGGAACAGGGGCACAAACTAGTGGCCGGCCCCTTAATGGTTGTGCGCAGCGTGGATTTTTCGCCCAGCTCTATATCGATGGCAACCTGAATCTGAAGCTTTCCCAGCTCTCCCGTCACCGGAGCAGATCGCTCCATAAAAAACGGAAAACGCAGAGTCCCACTGACTTGCGATGCACCCAAACGCTCTTGAAGCTGCCGAAAGAAGATGATCAGGTTTTCATAATGAAAGGTTTGATCGCAGTCGCGGAGCAGCTGGACAAAACGAGACATGTGAGTCCCTTTCTTGTCCGCGGGCAGTGTGACAAACATGTCCACTGAACCCACCGTAGATTGAGCCAGCTCCGTGGCCTTGGAGGTCGGTGAGAAGCGAAAGGGCCAGGGAACCTGCGTTACACCAACTTTGTCAATCTTCAGGTTTCGCGAATCTGCATACGCCTGAACGTCTGGGAGAACTTGCATCTCGGCAATCTTCGGTCTTGCCTTTACTTGGCAGGGGAGTCGGTTGGGCAGCAACCACAACGACAGGCAAAACGGCGGTTGATTAAGTGAGCCGATACCAAGAAGAGTCCGCCGATCGGAGTGATCCAAGGAACCAATGCGCTGAGAGGAGATTCTGTCCCAGCAGCAGATAGCTCTGCTGGCGTTTCCGTTGCCGCTTGCTGTTTGCTCAAACAGTGCTCGCAGTTTTCATCAGTACAAATTGACGCTGCAACTTGCTCTGTCTTCGCCTCTTCTTCGGATGGTGTCGCGCAACAGGCACAAGTGTCTTCCAAGGCAAAAGCAGCAGTGGTGATGAAGGATAGTCCAACCACTGCAATTCCTGCAGGCAACCACTTCCGATGCCGTCGCCACCCCGGAATGAAAGCCGCCAGCGCAATGAGCGTGCACACAAACACCATCACTTTATGAAAATACGGGTCGGCAAGGAAACTGAGACCAAGCATTGGCAAAAAGGCAATGACGAATGGCATCGCTGCACAGTGGATAGCACATCCAATCGAGGCCACGACCCCAAGCAGATCACCCCAGCTTGACCGTGATGATGGGCTTTCACCGCCCAACGCCAATCCATTTGTCGCCTGATCGCCGATTACCGTTAAGTTTGCCAAGTTCACATCCCCGAGAGTTCGCAAAAAACTCTATGCAAAAAACCACTTTGTCTAGGTCTCATCGAGCAGGAGGAACCGCTACTTGAGACGGATCGCTACTTTAATGCAAAACGATTGCATTTGCAACCGACGTTGATTGTGGTGATGATATCACGTCTATTTGCCTGGAATTGCTAGAAAAAGCCTGGGCAGAAGTCACTTTGGGTGAGCAGATGTCGATGCTATACTTCTATGAATACTGTGTGCAATTAGTCGACTGGCGCTAGCCACTTTTCCCTCAAGCTTGGTTCACAGCACGCAGCAACTGGGAATCGTGACACCGGAGCAATAGGCAGAATGTCGAAGCCAGATTTAGAGCAAAGCCGACTGACGATCCGAGAGTCCGGATTGCGGGCAACCCCAGCGCGCGTGGCTACGCTCGATTTACTTCGCGGCTCCAGATCTCCTTTGACCCATGCAGAAGTCGCCGAGCATCTTTCCCAGACGGGCGTCGATAAAGCGACCGCATTCCGCGCCTTGAACGACATGACCGATGCTGGCTTGCTTCGACGTACGGAACTCGGCGACCATGTCTGGCGTTTCGAGTTGATCGGCGAAGGCGAACACGAACACGCGGCTCACCCACACTTTGTTTGTGTGGATTGCGGCCAAGTTTCTTGCCTAGGTGAGATCCAACTTACGAAGAAAAGTCTTGCGACGAGTTCTCAGATCGGACAAGTCACCGAGATCCTCTTACGCGGCCACTGCTCCGACTGCGTGTGATGCTTCCAGCATTCATTCGCGAAGAATTATCTGTGTGTCTTTCGTCAAGTTGTTTTTTGTCGCTTTATGGAGGCCGTCACGATTTGCGCCGCTAATTCGCTCATCACGACATCCAATTCTCCAACTCATACTTTGGAACCAAATAAGCGCTGTTCATTTTCCTCAATTAGCATCAGGAACTCAAGATCTGACAGGCCTCATCACCTGCTCGATTTCTTCATTCGTGAAATCATAATACCAAACCATATTCTGAAGCCATTGCTTCAGCTCAGCGTCATCTCTGACAGGACGCAACTGATCATCGGCTTTCACCGTAGTGATACGCATCAGCAGGACGAACCCCGCCCAGATCACGTACTCTGCATTTCCGCCCAAGTATCAACGCCACCTTTAACGTTTTCGATAGCGTTGTCGTTTTAATAGGTTTTTGCGCAGCCTGCCAATAATCAAACGCACGGAGCAACGAGTTATTCGCCTACACTGCCCTCTGCAGCGGCCACGTCTTGAACTTCATTGTTAATGGCGTTCGCCCCTTCCTAGTTGCACCGTTCCCGAGCTATCCGACCCTCCCCCCACTATCTGTTCTTCCGAACGGGCGGCCGCGTGGAGAAACTTCACAATTGCGTTCTGCTTCTTGGAGGAATAATGGAAAATTAATCCTAGGTTGGCGAGCAATAATGCGATTACCAAGCAAAAAGTCGCTTCTACCGGAAAAACTCTTTCGTCGTAAACTGAAAACAGCAATCCAAGAAAAACAATTGCGGAGCTGGAATTCCAGCACGTGCTTCTCAGATACCAGAAATAGTCGGCAAACTTGATATAGTAGCTTACTTCGCGAGTCCAGACATCTCGCTCGATATTATCGAATGGCACAGCCTGCCATCCCAAAAGCCCAATCAATCTCTGCCACTTGAGCAGCCACCTCCCAGCCGGCTTGAAGCAACAGGTCCATAAGATCCAAGAGCAAGCATGCGAGGATAGTCCGAAAATATAGATCGCAACCAATCCTATTACGAATTGAAGCACACCGAGCGGACTGAATGTTGTTGAGATTTCTCGGAGCCAGCGGAAATCGATACCTAGTTCTTTCGACGAATCTTCACCCAACTTGTTCTTGGCACCCTCATTTGGTTTGACTGCTAATTTTGAGGTTGCGGGAGACGGGGGCGATCCCGGATTCAATTGCGTGCTTAATTTTGCCGGCTGCTTTTTGTTTGCAGCTGGATCCTGTTTTGCGTCAGCCTCCCTTTCTTTAACCAGCTTCTGTTGGTTATTCTCTGGAGATTTCGCAATCAATCCGTCAATTTGAAGATCATCTATCGAAAGCAGGCCAGCGAACACGATTACTCCCGGAACGAAAAACGCCATGTCAAAGGCGCTAAAGAAAGACTTGGGATCCAAAGACTGGCTCATACCTTGCCCCCAAAAAGTTTC
>JBCCEO010000299.1:0-8781 GCA_039030255.1 Planctomycetota bacterium
GCCCTGCCACTTGGCATCATCTCGGCGGTGAAGCGCCAAACCTGGGTGGACTATACGGTCCGCACGTTCGGCGGACCTGATCCACTGGCGCGTCGCTATGATTTCAGCAAGAACCCGCTGGAGTACGCAAAGGAGCAAGAGCGTCTGATTGAACGATTCCGAAAGCGTTTGATGACCGATTATGTCCAAGATGGAGATAGTTGGACGAAGGCACGGGAAGGTTACGAACTGACGCTGAATTTGCAGATGAAGTTCACCAGCATGATGAGCAACTGGATTGGTGGTGCATTCATCAACCGCGATAAAAAGGGGGATCCCAAGCAGCGCTTGCCTATCGAAGTTGTACCAGCCAAGACGCAGCGTGAAGCACTCGCATTCGTACTTGAGTCCACTTTCCGCGACTCGGCCTACGCATTATCTCCTGAGCTGTTGGCTCGCTTGACCAAGGACTTTATGGACGGTTTTGGTGCCGAGCCGGCTTGGCCTGTGCATGACCGGATCCTGTCAATGCAAGCTTCGACTCTAACGCAGCTGATGCGAACCACGACACTGCGTCGCGTTTATGACAATGAGTTCCGTACGCCGGAAGATCAAGATGCCCTAACGCTGCCGGAGCTTTTGGATTCCATCACCAGCGAAATTTGGTCTGAGCTCGACGCACAAGCCGACGGCGAAGCCAAATACACGACGCGTAAGCCGATGACCTCTAGCCTCCGACGCAATCTGCAACGGGAACATTTGGAACGTTTGATCGATTTGACTCTCGCTTCCTCGGGTTCCTCTGCAGCCTACAAGGCAATTTCAAATCTTTGCATCATGGAGTTGCAGGAACTTAAGGAAAAGATCGCTTCGAAAATGAAATCGGAAAAGGCCTTGGATCCCTATACGAAAGCTCATTTGTATGAAGCGAACAAGCGGATCGAAAAAGCACTCGACGCAGAGTTCGTATACAACCAAGCAGCAGCCCCCGTGCTAAACCTGCCGTTCTTGTTGGGCGACGAGGCCGACGAGGAGAATTAGTGCTGCGATATTGCCTAAATTGATTTTGGCAAGAGACAATATTTCAAAAGCCCTTTCAATTCATCGAGTTGAAAGGGCTTTTTGGTGCGTAGCACCAGCTTGAGTTCCTTGCCGGCCTAACACTTACGCTGCGGTCTGATAGCTTACGCAGAGGCAAGATCAAGTTCAAATTGCCGCTGCCACGTGAGCCGCGGCAAACCAGAGTTTCACAATGGCGCCGGGCGCCCTTCGCTCCACGATAGAATATCGGTGCTTTTGCAACGCAAGAGACAACAAGGCTTGAAACTCGGATTTGCCCTGGCCAGGCGATTTCCGTCTCGTGACCGCTGGCCACCAAGAATGCTAAAATTGGAATCGGTTGGTCGGAGATAGGTCCCGCAGCCTGCGCATTCGACTTGAAACTCGCGTGGCCAACTGAAGTGACGCTCACAGAGCAAAGCCCATCCCACTGCCATGACGACAATTCTAGGAATATCTGCTTTTTACCACGATTCGGCGGCCGCCTTGGTCATCGATGGTCAGATTATCGCCGCTGCGCAAGAGGAACGATTTACTCGAAAAAAGCATGATCATGACTTCCCACTTCGGGCCGTGGAATACTGCCTTGAGGAAGCAGGGATTACGCCCGAGAAGCTCGACTATGTGGGCTTTTACGACAAGCCTGTGACGAAGTTCGAGCGATTACTAGAAACCTATCTCGCCTTCGCGCCGGCTGGATATCGATCATTCCGACAAGCTATGCCACTGTGGCTAAAGCAGAAACTCCATCTTCCGCGCGAATTGCGAAAGGGCTTAAGCGGCAAATACACTGGCCGCTTTGTCTTCACAGATCACCACGAGAGTCACGCTGCCAGCGCATTCTTCCCTTCTCCCTTCGAGGATGCCGCCATTCTGACTTTGGACGGAGTAGGGGAGTGGTCCACCACCTGTCTGGGCCATGGTTCGGAAAACAAAATCGATCTGATGGAAGAGATACGTTTTCCCCATTCGCTCGGCCTACTGTACTCTGCCTTTACCTATTATACCGGCTTTCGAGTCAACAGCGGCGAATACAAGTTGATGGGCCTGGCGCCTTACGGCGAGCCGAAATACAAGGACGACATTCTAAACAATCTGATGGATCTGAAAGAGGATGGTTCTTTTCGGATGGACATGAGCTATTTCAATTATTGTCAAGGACTGACGATGACGTCCGGCAAGTTGCATGACTTGCTGGCAGGTCCGCCAAGGAAACCAGAGTCGGAAGTCACGCAGCGGGAAATGGATTTGGCCGCATCCGTTCAAGCGGTAACAGAAGAAGTCATGCTGCGCATGGCAAAACATGCCCACGATAAAACGGGCTCAAGAAATTTGGTACTTGCTGGCGGAGTTGCACTCAATTGCGTCGGAAACGGACGAGTGCTTCGCGAAGGACCTTTTGAGAATATTTGGATCCAGCCCGCTGCGGGCGACGCAGGTGGAGCACTCGGAACCGCCCTGTTCATCTGGCATCAGTTACTGGAGAAACCACGTGATACGACCGGTATAGATTCTCAAATGGGATCTCTCCTGGGCCCCGCCTTCAGCCAGGACGAAATTCGCGTAATGCTCGACGACGCCGGAGCATCGTACAAGACTTGCAAATCCGACGATGAGCTATGCGAAACAGTTGCTGAGCTAATTGCAAGAGAAAATGTTATCGGCTGGTTTCAAGGCAGGATGGAATTTGGGCCACGAGCCCTTGGGGCACGCAGCATCATTGGTGATGCGCGTAGTACCAAAATGCAATCCATAATGAATATGAAGATCAAGTTTCGAGAGTCCTTCAGACCCTTTGCCCCAATCGTACTCAAGGAGCATGTGCACAAATACTTTGACATGCGTCCCGATGAAGACAGCCCCTACATGCTGCTTGTCGCGCCGGTTCGAGAAGAAATGCGACATCGGTTGGGCAACGAGTACGATAAGGCCTTCGGAATCGAAAAATTGCACTTTTCGAGATCGAAAATCCCAGCGGTCACCCACGTCGATTATTCAGCTCGGGTGCAAACCGTCGACAAAAGCCGAAATCCGCTGCTGCATCAGCTCATGACTTCTTTCTATGAACGAACGGATTGTGCTGTCTTGATCAATACTAGTTTCAACGTTCGCAGCGAACCCATTGTTTGCACGCCGAGAGACGCCTATCGATGCTTCATGATGACCGATATGGATGTGCTCGTTCTAGGGAGGCATGTCTTGCAGAAAGAATCGCAGGATAATCAGATGACCGAAACGCAGCGAAAAGAACATCTCGCCCAATTTGCGATGGATTAGACGGGAAGCAAATTATGAGTCTTGTAGAAGTAAATTGGCAGCCGGCAGACCGACAGTTGAGGCAATTTGGCCTCGTTTGTTTTATTGCTTTGCCAATGGTCGCCTGGATCTGGGGTGCATCAGCACTGTGGATTGGAATTTTGGCAGCGGTCGCAGCGTTGATCGCCATCGGGGGCTTTGTCGCTCCGCAATTACTGAAGCCAATATTTCTGGCGTTGATGATAATCACGATTCCCATTGGTATGGTTGTCGGTGAACTGGCGATGATGTTCATTTACTTTTTGGTGTTTTTGCCGCTTGGACTTGTGATGCGGATGGCAGGCCGTGATGCCTTGCAGCTACGGATCAAAAAGGAAACCAGTAGCTATTGGGAAACAAAGAAGAAACCCAAGTCTGCGGCGAGTTACTACCAGCAATCCTAGGGCAGCGATCTTCTTATTGACGTAGCCGACAGCAAACGACGATATTGTGTTGTTGTGGCGTTAGCATAAAAAACTTGCTCAGCGTTATATTGATTGGACTCAATGCTTTTTCAGCTGATCAATGATGACGGCTTAAGTTAGCCCAGTCTTATGCGCCAAAGTCATTCACAATTCGTAGAGGAATCTCCGTGGCAGACCATAAGAACGAATTCGAAGAAGCTGGAGAGGAACAGCAACTAGGAATCGTACAAGAATTCTTGGTCTTCCTGCGCGAAAGCAAAAAGTGGTGGATGATTCCCATCTTCTTGGTACTTGGACTAGTAGGAATTCTCGCCCTCCTAGGAACGACCGGCGTGGCCCCATTCATCTACACGCTCTTTTAAACTGCCATCCAACCGAAACTCAGGCAATCAGCGCAAAAGCAATTATTCGGAAACCATGCTATCGTGATATTGGTCTCAGATGCCTAGCAAATGAACTTTCAATAACGAAAGTTGAACTCACTGCCTGGTTTTTATTTAGGTAAATACTGAACTGGTGAGTATCTACTTGCGTAAGCGAAATACCATTCGATTTCGTTCTCTATAAACGCAAATTGAAAGCAGATCCTTACGTCAACGCGGACACAGAGCAGCGACGTATGCGCGCCGTTTTCATGTCGTATTGCCTATCCAATTTAGGCATTGTCGCCCGTATTTGGAGAATAATGGAATGCCAGATCCTTCTCTACCAGACGCTAATGATCCTGATGATTCACCAGAGCCAACGGATCCTTCGAATCCTCCCATTGTTGAATCAAACGCGTCCAAATTTGGGCCCGAAGCGCCGAGCGGGGCAGAACGAAAAGACGCAACAGATGGAAGGCTCATCTCTGAATCGCAAGCAGATACGGATCTAGCTTCGCCTACTTCTAGTGAAAATTTCGTAGTCGGGCGATGGCTGTTGCTGGATATTTGCTTCATTGCCATCTGGGTCGCGATGACTGATTTTTTGGTCTATCGTCACGGCACATTTCTGGCCTGGAGCCTCCAGTTCCTCGGCGTTCTCGGATTCTTCGCTTTTGCCGGTATTGCAAGGCGTTGCACCCCATCGAGATTAGGGACGGCTGCATCCTTCGGGATGCTGGCTCTGATTTGTGTCAAGCTGATTTGGTGTGGCTCTTGGCTTCAAGTCGCGTGCGGAGTCCTGCTAGCATTTGCATACGCGATGGCGCTCCGCGGAACACCTCCGTTCATTCCGGAAATCTTCGCATTTCTGATTCATGTCCTGGCCGGAGCGGTACAGCGTGTATTAGGGGTTCGCTTGGCCGGCATCGACAAGGCTTCTGGGGCGGCCAAACCGCTATTCCAATCGCAGTTCCTAGTACCGCTGGTCGTCGTGCTTGTTTTTTCTGCGATCTTCGTGATGGCAAATCCAAACGTAGCGAGATCATTCTTAGATTGGATATCAACCAGTTGGAAGAGCGCCACTGAATTTGTATTTCAAATGGATGCGGGACAACTTGCCTTTTGGTTTGGCAGTGCGTGGCTCATGCTGGGAATGCTTTATCCTGCAGGAAAGTGGCTATTGCAGGAAGTTACGCCGCCCGCCGATCGAGAAGAAACCAGAGAAGCAGCATTGTATGCTGCCTACCGTAACACCTTGCTCAGCGTCATCATCCTGTTCTCCGGCTATTTGGTCTTCGAATTCATCACGCTGGGTACGCGCGAGTTTCCTGACAATTTCTACTACGCGGGCTACGCGCATAAAGGAGCGTTTTGGCTAACAGTTGCGTTGGCTCTGTCGACCATCATTTTGAGCGAAGTATTCCGCCGGAAAACGCTACTCGATCCGCGCATCCATGTTTTAAGACGCCTTGCCATCGCATGGTCTGGTCTCAATCTTCTGCTATCGATCGCGGTCTATAACCGGATGCTGATCTACGTCGATTACAACGGACTCACGCGAATGCGGATCATAGGCTTTCTCGGAATTACTTGCGTTCTTGCTGGCTTCATTTTTGTATTAATCAAGATCTTGCGCAGCCGCAGCACGATTTGGCTACTGCACCGACAAGCCTGGCTGCCCGTGCTAGCAATCATCACCTACGCCATCCTTCCGGTTGACTGGTTGGTGAACCGCTACAACGTGAGTCAAGTCGTTGGCGAGGAACTCGCGCCCGCTACCCAACTTATTTCTCAAACAACTACGGCGGCAGGCATGTTGCCCATGTTCCAATTGATTGATCACCCGACGCCTGAAGTCCGTGAAGGGACGCGTGCGTTGCTTGCAGTTTGGGCTCTGGACCTGGGCGAAAGTGAATCTTTAGAACGTCCTTCAACGGAAAGTACACCTTCGGATACTTCATCTAGTTCAGCAGCGATTGCCCAAACCGGGCGACCGTGGGAATCAAGCCTTGGCCATAGTTCTCCGTGGATCTTGATTGGAAAGGGGTTCTCCGATCGTGATGGTTCAAGCACGATTGAATATCCAACAAGCCAAGGTTCAGCCGCTAATCAGCGTTCCAATCAAATGGGATGGCAGTGGGCGGAAGAGAAGCTTCGCCAGGGATTGCGAGCCGAGAAACCAAAGTGGCTTCCCTATGCGGAAGATCCGCAACTTCGGGTGCAGGCGCTGAACAGGTATTTTCAATTCGCTTACCAGTGGTATTAATTGGCCCGAGGCGTCTAGCATTGGGAGCGTGCTTTAGCTTTGGCAACGACAACGGTTTCCTGACAATGAGAATGCTGCAAATCCAAGCTAGCATTTCCATTCAACGCAAAATCTATCTTGATTCGAGTCTGGCAATCTGCGAATGACGACAGTGCAGATTTCCGTAATAGCCAATTTGAGCCGAATCTATGCAGTCATATTGCCCAACCATTCGCCTTGCCGTCGCCCTCGTGTTTTTGTTCGGCGTGCAAGGTTTTGCCCAGACCCCATGGGAGACAGCACCCGCCAAGCCTGCGGTACTGCCGCCAGCTGTGGGCCAGAAGAACGTGGCTTCATTGCCGCCACCGCCTCCACAATCAAAGATTAGCTCGCCACCTCATGTTTCGCTGACGCTAGGGATTGGCGAAAAGGAAAAAGCCGCGACGCCAACAGCCTCAAACCCCAAGATCCTGCCACCGAAAACTATCGAACTTGGCCCTCCGCAAATTCTGCCTGATCTTGGACTGCCCGGAGCTACGCCGACAACCCCGCCGAGGACCAACCAATCCTTAGCGCGACCCGGTTCAGGACTTTCAGCCAACTTGGGCCTGCCTCCGAACCTCGCGCCAGCGCCGAATAGACGCCTGGAAGTCGGACCACCAAAAGCGGAGCATATGTACAAACCGATGCCTGAGCTTCCAGCCTACCCTAAACCAACGCTGGGCTCAAACTCGCCGGTCGCCGATTCATTGCCGGGCACCAACTCCATGCAATCCAACCGCTACCCTCCAACAGGCGCAGCGCCACCCCCAGAAACGTCGAATCAATCGCCGACAGATCTCGCTAACATCGGAACACCGGCAGCAACACGCTCGCAGCAAGCCACCTCGATGCCCATGTTTGGCATCTCCAATCCTCAAGAGCAAAAGCCGCCCCGCGACCCTCCCGTAGTGGGCACGTTTCCCAGCACGAACTCCACCGGCGCCTTGGCCGGCTACTCACGCCAGTCTCCAGGTGCAGCTGCAAGCAACGGCCCCATGCAGGTTCAGCCAAACGCGGCCAAGATGCTGGAAAGTGGCACACTGATCGCAGTCGTTGGCGAGGAGCACATTTTGGCTGGAGACCTCGCATCCTACGTCGAACCGATCATCGAGCAGAATCGAGACCGAATTCGAGGCGAAAGCCAAGAGCAGCAGGTTCGTGAGCAGATCATCCGACAAGTCCTAAAGTCTTACGTACAGACAAAAGCAATGTACCAGGAGTTCTTTCGTGATGCAGCTGGCTCAGCGACGCCCGATAAGATCGAGGAAATGAAGACTCAGGTCTTGCCGCGCGCGGGTCAAATCTTTTTTGAAAAACAAGTCCCAGTTATGCAAGAAAAGTACAAGGCCAAGGACATGGCTGAGCTGGAAGAGAAACTTCGCGAAAAATCCATGTCCCTCGCGTCGATGCGTTCGACCTTTGTCGAGCAAGTTCTTGCAAGTGAGCTTGAGAGAAAGTACGTACCCAAGAAGTTTGAGAGTACGCGCGATGAACTGGTTGAGTACTACCAGGAAAACAAGTCAGATTGGAACGAACCGGCTCGGGCACGATGGCAACAGCTGACGATCCGCCTAGATAAACACGACTATGATCGTGAAGTCGCAACCAAGCTTCTGCACCAATTAGGCAACCAAGTTTATTTAGGTGGTAAGCGTTTCGAGGAGGTCGCCAAGCAATCCTCAGAAGGTTACACGGCTTCCGAAGGCGGAATCTACGACTGGACCTCCCAAGGTAGCCTTAAATCGGAAACGCTGGACGCAGCGTTGTTCAGCCTGCCACTGAACGAACTGAGTCAAGTCATTAGCGACGACATTGGCGTGCATATTATTCGTGTGCTAGAGCGTACCGAGGCGCGTGTAAAACCATTTGTTGAATCACAATCCGAGATCCGCGAGTCCATATCCGACCAAAAACGATCCGATGAAATCAAAAAATTTCGCAAACGAGTGATGGCTCGCACTCCGATTTGGACACGTTGGCCCAGTGATCTCAAAGAGATCGCCGATCACGCTCGACCCCTCTCAACTGCTCTTGAACAACAAGACGAGGCAGAATGGCGTGGCTCAGTCAGCTTAACTCGGTAAGACCAAAATTCACATTGACTCGTATCCGCAGTCCATCTATCTGTACGGCCTGAAAAAGGATTCCGCTCAGCTACAGGGAAGTAACCATGAACAAACTTTATCGCAACTTGACTCTAGGACTAGTTCTTGGAGCCGTTTCATTCCTCACCGGTTGCGGAGGTGGCGGCGATTCTGGCGGAGGGGCTTCAAGCTCCCAACGCCGCCGCCTGGGAAGAGGCCGGCACCATCCCCCGCGAGCTCTGGGCAGAGGCCGCCGCCTTAGGCTTCGGCGCCCTCACCTTGAGTGA
>JBCCEO010000300.1:0-8731 GCA_039030255.1 Planctomycetota bacterium
GTGATTCGAGCCGGGTGCATGTGACGGGCAATATAAAATTTGACAACATCGAGACCAATCCGATGCACACTGAAGTGCAGTCCTTCAGGGATCTCATGCAAATCGATCCGCGTACGAAAGTATTGTTGGTTGGCAGCACCCAGGATCCTGAAGAATTGCATGCGCTGCGAGCCTTCACCGGCGCCGCGCGTCGTCATGAAGACCTCAAGTTGATCCTTGTTCCGCGTCATCCGGATCGTTTCGATGAAGTCTGGGGATCTGTCAGTGCGGAAGCCACCGCCGCAGGCGTCAAATCAATGCGACGGAGCAGAATCGATCAAACTGTCTCGAAGCAAGATTGGGACATATTGTTGGTCGACACCGTGGGTGAACTTCGTTGGTGGTGGGGCTGCGCCGATCTGGCGCTAGTCGGCGGCAGCTTTGGATCGCGCGGAGGTCAAAACATGCTTGAACCCGCCGCTTTCGGAGCCAACGTGGCCTTCGGGCCCAACACGTCCAACTTCCGTGATATCGTTCAGATGCTTTTGCGCTGCGATGCGGCAATTCAGCTCCCTGAGCTGGAAGAAATTCCGACATGGCTAGAGTCGCAACTAACGGATCCTGTAGAAGGAAAAGCCCGCGGCAAACGGGCGCAGTCTGTCGTACTGCAGCAGCAAGGGGCGATGGCGCTAACCGTCGAGTTAGTTCATTCTCTTTTGAATACTGGTTTTCCCAGTTCAGGCATCAAGGCAGCTTAGGCACAACGTCGGTTTATTGGTGCCCAGCAAAGTGCCATCCCCTTACGACGATTGAAACACTCAACATGCGTCGGCTTCCGTGTTCTTTCCTGCGCGGTAGAATGCAGCAGTGATCAGCCGTGCTTCGCCTTAGCATTGAATTTCGCAAACATTGAAAAGCCAGATATGAACGCCGCCAACGTAAGTCTCATCAACGCCCTCTTGCTGATCATTTTGCCACTTTTCGGCTATTTCCTTTCCGACAATCCTTCTTCGACTGCTTTTATTCCAGTTGGATTTGGCGTTGTCATCGCGGCGATGAACCCTGGGATTCGAAAGCACAACAAAGTCATCGCTCACATCGCGGTTTTGATAACTCTGCTAGTCTTTGGAGCCTTGTTTGCACCACTGATGAGTGCATTCAAGCGTGGTGATACCGCGGCCGTCATTCGTGTCTCGCTGATGCTATTTAGCTCACTCTGGGCCATGATGATGTTTATTAAGAGTTTTATTGACGCCCGAAAGGCGAGAAAAGCTGCCGAGGCGGAATCTGAGTGATCTCGAGGCGTCTTTTTTGATGAGATGCTGTCTGCCTGATGCTTGTTTCCAGTTCATAATTTGGGACAATGCAAAGGAATTGACACAAGCACTCATGGCTTTGGCCAAGTAGCTCAGTTTTTCAATTGAAGTCTGATGAAATTTGATCAGCTGCGTGGTCTTAGCGACCAATATGCATAGCGTTCTTCGCTTGCGTACGGCAGATGTTTTCTTCGGCATGAAAAGCGGAGTGGTGCTGATGCTTCCCCCTCGAGCAATCAAGTGCGCTATCATGCAACCCCTAAAACTCCTCGCTTCCCCGTTGGTGTTTCCAATTTTCCAATGGAGCAGCTTAGCAACGCTGCTAGTTTTCCTGCAGGTCTCTTTTGCCAGTCTTCCAATATCGGCCACCGAGCCTGATTTGGACAAAGTCCCTCTAGGGTTGAAGCCGTTAAAGAAGCTTCGAAGCAATCCGCAAACGCTTGAGAAAATTGAGCTTGGCAAGCAATTGTATTTTGACAAGCGTTTGTCTGCTGATAATACAATTTCGTGCGCGAGTTGTCACGATCCTAAGAAGGGCTGGTCCAATGGCGAAGCCACCGCTTCAGGTTTTGAAGGCCAACGCGGCGGACGAAGCTCTCCCACTGTTATCAATTCCGTGTATCAAAGGTTTCAGTTTTGGGATGGGCGAGCGGGCACTTTGGAAGAACAAGCACTCGGGCCAATAGCAAATCCGATTGAAATGAATCTCCCAGTTGACGAAGCCGTCAAACGGATTGCAGCCATCGAGGGTTACCAGAAGCAGTTTCAGGCTGTGTTTGGTGAAGGTGTCAACGCGGAGAATTTGGCGAAAGCTATTGCTTCTTTCGAGCGTACCGTGCTCTCTGGCAATGCTCCCTATGATCGTTTCAAGGCAGGCGATGAATCAGCCCTTTCCGAGCAAGCACGATTGGGCATGAAGCTGTTTTTTGGGAAGGCGAACTGTTCTGGCTGTCATGTTGGAAGCAATTTCACTGACAATGGCTTCCATAATCTGGGAGTCAATTTCTTCGCAGAGCGTGCTGACTATGGGCGCGAAGTGATTTCTAAGATCGAAGGCGATCGTGGCTCTTTCAAGACGCCGACTTTGCGCGAAATCGAGAGAACAGCGCCGTACATGCACGATGGTAGCTTGGCAACATTGGAAGATGTGGTCGAATATTACGCCAAGGGTGCGACCCCGAATGACTATTTGGATGAAGAAATCTACAAGCTCAAGCTTAGCGATGAAGAGAAAGCCGCTTTGGTGGTCTTCCTGAAAGAAGGATTGTCCAGCGATGATTATCCATCCGTTGAACCTCCTGAGTTGCCCGAGTGATCTCAGAGTCTGGCATTCCAAAAAGTTGGCTCCTGGACCGAAGCTTCGCCACACCTTGAGCCAACAATCGGCTAAAGTATTGCTACTCGGCGGGCCTAGCCCAGGGACTGCCATGAATATGACCAAGATTTACCCAGCTTAACTCAGATCGGAGTATCAACTGTGAGAACATTGCGTTTTCAATGGCTTCCAATCCTTGCACTATTAGCGCTCTGCGGCTGGGTGAACCCAGTTCTTGCGCAAGAGGAGAAGAAGGAAGAGCCGAAACAAGAACAGAAGGAAGATCAAAAGGAAGAGGCGAAAGAAGAAAAGCCTGCTGAAGAGCAGAAAGAAGAAAAGCCTGCTGAAGAGCAGAAGGAAGAAAAGCCAGCTGAAAAGCAGGAAGACAAGAAACCTGCTGAAGAGAAAAAAGAGGAGCCTGCAGAGGAGAAAAAGGAAGAGCCTGCTCAAGAAGGCGAGGAAGAAGCCACAGAGGAGCCAGCCAAGCCGGAGCTTGGTTCAGATGCTCCCGAAGGCACCAAAGCGGCTGTGGTTCTCGACGGACTCAACAATCCTTGCGGCGTAGCCATCCAGCCTGAAACTGGAACTGTGTTCGTTGCTGATTCTGGAAACTATAAGATCGTAAAGCTGGTAGATGGCAAGGCTCAAGACGTCATCACGGACTTCCCGAAAGACGTTTACGGCAAGGGTCCTAAGGTAAACATTGGACCTCTCGGCATGGTCTTCCTCGGCAAAGACACACTTGTTGTCGGTGGCGGCGGACAGCCTGACGGTGAAGAATTGCTCCGTGTCTATAAGTTGGAAGACAAGGCGATCAAGGCTGACCAGATGGCGGCCAGCTTTAAGCTTGAGGGCACGGACGACATGAAGGGCGAAGGGAACTTTTACGCTCTGGCAGCGACGCCGACAGCAGTCTACGTAACCTGCAACGGTGACGATACCAAGGGGTGGGTATCACGAGCAACTATCAAAGACGGTGCACTCGAAGGCTACGAACGCTACTTGGCGACCAAGGAAGCAACAGAAGTTGACGCACCGGTTGGCGTTACTGTAAGCCCTGAAGGCTATTTGGTGGTTGGGCAAATGGGCGAAGTTAACGTGCCCGGCGATAGCCTGCTAACCTTCTACGATGCTGAGTCCAAAGAGATGTTGCTCAACTTGGAAACAGGTTTGAACGACATTGCAGCTGTTGGCTACAGCAGTCGCGGGCAGATGTATGTGCTCGACTATTCTTGGCCAAATGGAGAAGCTGGCGGACTCTTCCAAGTTTTGGAAGACAACTCGTCCGATACGGGCATGAAGACCAAGAAGATCATGTCGCTGGACAAGCCAACCGCGATGGCCTTCGATTCCAATGGAGACCTTTACATCACGATCGTTGGTGAAGCGGCCGAAGCGAACAGCAAGGGACAGCTTATTAAGGTCACGAAGGAAGCTGGGCTTTAGCGCAAGACCAGCAGCCTGTATTGGCTGCATTTGAAATTAATAGGAAAAGGCTCCGCGGGATCGCGGAGCCTTTTTTATTTGGTGTATTTGGACTTGGAAAGTGTTGGGCCAAGAGCGGCTTTAACTAATAAGCATTAGGGAGGCCAGAGGGTGCTGGCAAGTTCATTGCCGGTCGGGCACCTGCCGATCCTGGATGGCTGCTTGGTACTCCCACGCTTGGGAGACTTGGGTAGGCAGCGCCTGCACCTGCAGCTGTATTGGTTGGCGTCAATGATCGCGAGGAAGTGTTGTTCGGTAGCCCAGCCCCGTTTGACATCCCGCTCGTGGTACCGCTGGTTCTGTAGCCGACTGGGAGGTTCAGGGTAGGTCTGCTAGCGGAAGGCGAGCCGCTTTGTCCACTGTAGCCGGTTTGGTTGTAGCCAGAGTTGTCGAAACCTTGGGTGGGTGGCGCGGAACTCGAGGCCGCAGGAAGTGGGTAATTAATGGGTTCATTGGAATAACTCGAAGACGGATAGCTCGTTGACCCACCTGGCAAATTCTGGCTAGGCGGCATGGCTAGCCGAGGGCCAGAGCTTGGGATAGCGGAAGTCGATGCACCAGGGCTCGGTTTTTGATAGATCGCCTGGTTGGCGTGCGTTTGTGGAGTAACAACTGCTTGTGCGGTGCGGTAGAGTTCTCCGGCGTCTTTGTAGGCCGCCACCGCAGCCTGAGCAGACGCACTCCCGCTGAGTTGCTGCATCAACTTCTTGGCAGGTTCAAGTGCAGGTTCTTGTTGCAAAGCAACCGTCAAGTGTTGCTGGGCAGCTGCTAGGTTCTTGTTCTGGTAATTCAGCAGGGCAACGTTATAGTTCGCTTGCCCAGCAGAGAATACACTCTGCAACTCTTGAACCGCTTCGTCCGATCTTCCTGTACCGACTAGCATACTGGCCAGATTGTTTCGGAACTTGATGTTCGAAGGATCCATTTCGATCGCTTTTCGCTGCGTCGCTTGAGCTTCTACGTGTTTACCTTGCAGATTAAGTTCCCAGGCGAAGTCGTTGTAAGTTCCAGCCTTGGGAGCGACCGCGACGGCTTTCGCAAAAAACTCAGAAGCTTGTGCATGCTGTTTCTGCCGCGAGTAGAGGTGTGCTGTGCTCAGCAGGGCTGATTCGTTGTTTGGTTCTAGTTCCAGGGCCTTGCTGTAGTTATCAAGAGCCTTTGCGTACTGGCCTTGGTTTTCGTAAAGTTGGCCGTTGGTGACCCAGATTTCTGGCCCGAGCGAAGTAGGGGAAGGCACATTGTTCAGGCTGGTTGGATCCGAGCTGGAGGAGCCTGGAGAAAAGGTGTTTGATACGACCGATTTCGTCTTGGAGAAGGCGCTGGATACTGCAGCTCCCATCGACTTGAACTGACCTCCGATTCCTTTGGTTGTGCTGGTGATATTCTGTGTTAGACCTGGAGTCTTGGCCGTAGTGGGGCCAAAGGCATCGGTCCGACGCTGCGGCGAAAAGGCTCCACAGCCGGTAAGCCACAGAAAAGAAGCAGTCAGCAGAAGGCCATAAAGTGGCAGTTGAATCGTCAATCGTTGCGATGGATGGAAAGACATGTACACTTTGCTCTCCCCATGGCTGGCGGTCCAGCGGCATGGAAATGAATTGCTGGCAATATAGGAGTAATCCCGATCATCGTCATAATCGGAAACTGCCTGAGCATGCTTGACTCGAAAGCGCATTCTAAGCCAAAACGAACGCAATTCCGCACGCTGTTGCTAGCTATCGAGTAGGTAAACGGTCTGAGAAGATTGCTATGCAGCCCGTTTCTGCTGGGCAAGGTCGAAGCCTTCGGTGCACTCAATGGCGCTGCAAGATTTGAGCAAGTCGCCAACGGGACTGAAGAATTTGATTTCATCTTCCTCGAGAAACCAAACGACCTCATAATCATCCACCTGGAATTTGCGGCCGCAAAATAGGCCGTTGTGGATCAGCATGGTTTCATGCAGTGAATCAGCATTGGCCGCGCCGAGCGTGGACAGGTGATATGAAATCGCCTGACGCGTTTTCTCGACGGGAGTATCATTGTTCATTGGGGCGCGACCTTAATAAGCGAAAGCCGTTGGAAGAAACCAACGTGTTCTCCAAGATCGTCTGCTTGCTAAGTACGCTTGAGGCACGATCGCTTCAGGCCGCAAGGAGTGCCCAGTTGCCCCAGCTTTACATGTGGTCCTCTGCCCCAAGCATCTTTCGGAGGTCGTCAAGACTTTCGGCTTCTCTGCCGCGACGGTCCCATTGCCCTTCACTGCCGCGTGCGTCCCGGAATTCGCAACACCGACGGCACTCGAATCTAGCCAGCTTCAACGGCACAATTGTCTGCTCAAGAAGTACCGCGCTTCCGATGGCGCCTCTTGACTTGCAGGCCGTCAGCTCCAGCGCCGGGCGAGATTTGCAGCCCGCCTTCGTGGAGAAATTCAGGCAAGAGCGGTCGTATTCAGACCTCCCTTTTTCCACTTCCAGATGGCTGGACTCCAACAAAGTGTTACTTGCCCTTTTTGCGTTTGCCCTTGGGGTCCAGATTCTTGTCGATCTCGCCTTCGGCTAGACTCGACTGCACGCCGCTGGCGGGTACTTCGGCTTTGGCGACCCAAAGAAACGCGTTCAACACAACTTTTCGATAGTCGTCGTTGGCCCAGTTGTCGTGATAGTGGCCACCGGTAAAACCGAATCCGCGTCCGCCATCCTTGCGTTCCACTGCCCACATCATCGCCTCGCCACGGGCCGCGTTGGCTTGAATATGTTTGTACGGCCCCTTGGGATAAACATAGGGGCCGTCGCGGACGTCATCGGAAGGACTGGCAACCAGGATCGGCGTGAATTTCATGCCATCTACTTCCGCAGGTTGGTCCCCGGGAAGATCTGCTACAAATCGCATGTTGAAATACCATTCGTCTTTGACCTTGAAGGGCTTAACACCCTGAGTAATCGGATGTTCGGGCAATTCTCCAAACTCGGGCTCCCACATAGGGTTGCACGAGAACATATGCTCGTAGTGACCACCAATCCAGCGTTTGAATTCTGCTCCAGCTTGATCTGGGACAATCTCGACGCCGTAGTGCATGCAACCAATTCCAACACCTGCCTTGGCCCATTCGTCGACTAACTCCATGCGCCGCCCTCCTTCTTGCACGATCTCGTGACGTCCGCCGCCATCCATATAAAAAATGACGGCATCAGCGCCATCGAAAATGGATTCGTCTTGCGGCCAACCGTTGAGCAAGAAATGGGCATCGATGCCTTCGACCTCTTTCAAGCACTGATGCAACAGTTGGACACCCGCATTGAACTCATGCATTCGTGGAGGGTGCGAAGGCTTGCCCGCCATGATTACGACTTTTTTGGCTTCACTGTCAGCGCCCAGCGACATACTCGTTGGTAGGAGAGCTAGGAGGGACACGGCGAGGCAAGCAAATCGACGAAACATTGGAGGGCTCCGAAAGGTAAATAAGCAGGTTCAATATCGGCAGGTTAAATCTGGCGTGCTGAATATCGGCCTGAATGGAGGAAAATGTCTGGCTACTTTTAAAGAAAGTAGCCCTGCAACCAAGCCAGATTATTGTATCAAGGATCATCGCAAAACAACTATGCAAGCGGGCTGATTCCTTGCCCTAGAAAAAATTCCCAGCAAAGTTTGCCAGGAGCAAGATCACCAGAACCAATAGTCCCAAAGCGATAAAGGCCTTCCAGGATACTTCGGGTCGATCACTCGGAGCTATTTTACGTCGCAAGCTACTCATACCTGGATCGATGACATCCTGCTCCGTTACGTTGGCCGCTCCCACGTCCTCGTTGTTAGGCGAAACAGGGCTTCCTTCCGCGTTTAGACCGTAGGAGGCAAGCAATTCGGATAGTACGCCTTGCACAGCACGCGCGTTGAAGGGGCGTTTGTCAGGATCTTTTTCCAGAAGTTCTTCCACGACATCCGCCAGTCGCTCGGGACAATCAGGTATGTACTCTGTGACTCGCGGCGCACGTTTGTGCAAATGCTGCTCAAACAGTATTGCGAAGTTCACGCCCTCAAAGGGTTTGTGGCCTGTTAGGAATTCGAACAATACGCAGCCCAGCGCATACAAGTCTGCTTTGCCGTTCGCCGTTTCCCCTTTAATCTGCTCAGGAGCCATATATGCGTGCGTACCGACGGTTAGGCCTTGAGAAGTAATATCAGCGGCCAAGGTGTCGCGAGCGATGCCGAAATCACCAAGCTTGACTTCTGCGTCCTGGTTGAAAAAGAGATTGCCCGGCTTTAAGTCACGGTGAATAATGCCATTGTTGTGGGCGGCTTGGAGTGCACCACATACTTGTCGGCCTATCGATGCAGCCTCTTGCCAGGAAAACCTTCCGAAACGCTCTAGTAGATCTCGCGCGTTTCCGCCGTCGAGCAACTCCATGGCAAAAAATAGTCGACCTTCATGTTCGCCACCGCCGAAATAGCGAATGATATGCGGATGTGTCAGCCGTTGCAAAATCTCCATCTCGCGACGGAAGCGTTTGCGTACAAGTTCGTCTCCCGAAATAGAATCCTGCAAGAACTTAACGGCAACCTCTTGTCCAGACTCCTGAATGCGAGCACGATGAACGGACCCGACGGTTCCTGTGCCCAAGACGGCCAGCATTTCCAAGTCATCGTACTTGAGTTTCTTCATGAA
>JBCCEO010000301.1:0-8678 GCA_039030255.1 Planctomycetota bacterium
CCATGCCTTCGAGCACTTAATTTTCCCGAGTAGTATGAAAACTTGAGCAGGTCCATAGCTTTCCATAGCCAACAATGACCAAGTGTTTGCCATCAAACTGGTGGCTCGGCCAAGCTGCAATTCTTCTTGGCACATGTTCAGCACGAGTTTTTTTTCGTCTTCATTCCACCGGCGATTACAGCGCATGATTCCGCCGAGCGACTCTAGATCTGCACCGGCTTCTCGTAGCAACTGTTCGCAGCGATCTGCTTGCCTCTGCCCTACGGCAGCGGCCACCGAAACTTCCCAGCTTAGAGCTGGGCTAACGTGTTCTTGGCTTTCACGGATCAGCTTTTCTGCTTCCGGCCAGCGTTGGCCTTCGGCGTAGAGCTGGAACAGATTGAAGACGCCATAATCGTAGCTGGGTTTCAGTGCTAGTGCCTGCTTGAGACAGTCTTCGGCCTCTTGCAGGTTTTCTTGCATTCGAAACTTCGCGAATCGATACCCGAGTGCCACTTCGCTTTCTGGTGCAATTTCATACAAAATATCCGCAGCTCTCGCAAATATTTCTGGTTCTTCAATCTCTTCAGCAATATCCGCCAATCGCGCCCAAGACTGCGCTACCGAGGTATCATCTTGGATCGCATCAAAGAGCCAATGACATGCCTCTTTCTTTCGATCTTCGGCGTAAAGCAGCTCTGCACCAAAGCAATGCAACTCGAGCGTTTCGTTTGGTGGCAGACCTTCGGGTTGGCAAACGTCCAAAGCCTCGTCTAACTTCCCTTGACCGGCGAGCGTCGAAGCTTTTAGACGATATGCGGATGTATAGTTTGGTTCGAGTTCAACCGCCTTTTCTAGAGCTTGCATCGCTCCTTGGATATCTTGCTCCCATACCAATCCTTCAGCTCTTCGAAGGTAGCCAGCAGCTTCCCTCGCGTTGACTCGAATAATTTCAGCCGCGGTTTCCAGAACCAAAGTCGTGCCGGAACCCGCATCGATTTCAGATAACATCTCCCAGGGAGCATCCCAGCGGGGCGCGTTGAATGCGGCTTGGCTCGCTCTTTGAACCAACACTTCGTCATTCTCACTGATCTTCGCAAGCGACAGCAACAGGCGTGGATCACTTGGATTACCTGACAAAGCGCGTTCCAGGACTTCACGGCTTTCCTCAACGCGTTCCGCTTGCTGCAGGGCGTAGACCAGCCGTTGAGCAATTTCAACGGAATTGGCATCCAGCCGGAAAGCCTCCCGATAGGCCGAGATGGATTCGTCAAGCTGATTGTTCTCAATTAACGCGACGCCATACTCTGACCAATATTCGGCCAGCATTCCGAATCGTGCCTCTTCAGATTTTAGTAGCTCGATTGCTTCGGCATTACGATTGCTATCCTGCAAGAATTCAGAATAGAGATTGAGTATTTGAAGCATGTTGGGCCAACGACTGCGCAGAAATTGCAAGGACTGCTCCATCGCCGCAGATTCGAGAATCCAGCGCGCCTCGTCATAGAAGGTTCGAAGCCCCTCGCCAGTAATGTTCTGAGTCGCCAGCTCTTTCATGATGAAGCGGACTACGTTAAGACGCTCGTCGTCAGAATCACATATGTTTACCCAGCGACGTATGGCATGTGCGGAATCCACACAAAGACCGAGTCCTGCTTGGTAGTCTGCTTTGGCCTCTTCAAATCTTTCCAACGCAACCAGTACATCGCCGCGGATCTGATACGAATAAACGCATTGCTCACAAAGTAAAGAATTGTTTGCATCGTCGAGTGCTTGCTCGAACTGCTGCCATTGCATATGCACCAGCGCGCGTTCGCGCCATGCCCATCCGTGCGAAGAATCCGCGTTGAGAATGCAGTCCAGCAACGCCAACCCTTGCTCCAACTCGCCTACGTGAATTAGCCAAGTTGCAGCCTGAGATAAGACGACCGAGTTTTCTGGGTGCCGTTCCGCCAAATTCTGAAGGTAGCGGATTGTTGCGGGAATACCCTCGACTTCTGATGTCAGCTCGGTAATTTGCTGTACAAACGAGCATTCATCGGCCCCAAGTTCGATTGCCTGGTGCCATAGCTTGAGGGACTCTTCTAATTGTCCTTCCATGCCGGAAAGCTGAGCAAGCGTGATACGCTCGTTGATATCGGGTAGTGCGGTTTCCGTGTGATGTAAAACCTTTCGCCCCTCCTCGGGCCCAAGTAGGAATCCGATTTGCACGGCAGCGTCACAGAGCAAATTTCCATCTTCAGGACGCTTTTCGAGCGCCGCTCGAATTACTGAAACGGCTTCATCATGCTGCAGATTGATCGTAAGCGCCCGCGCGTACATCATGCCGGGATCGGAGCTTACATGACCATATTCTTCGAATCGGTTCTTCAGAATATCAATGACTTCCTGCTCTTTGCCGAATCGTTCGGAGGCGTAGAGCAGGCGACTCATCACATTGCCGCTACTGGGGGCAGCACAGGAAGCGAGACGAACTAGTTCGAATCCCTGCTCATAATCTCCAGCCTGTTCTTTTCGGGCGGCTTCGGAAAGCAAACCTTGCTCGCAGGTGGGCGCCAGCAATAGTACTTTGTGCAGTAGACGCTCAATTTCATCGGAGCAGTCGTCGCCGAGCAGGCAGATCAGCTGCAGATGGCTCGTCAGTCCCGCCTCGCCTTCGTCAATTCTTCGGCGCAAAAGCTCAATTGAACTATCCGCCTTGCCAAGCCTTATCAGCTCCTCCGACATGCGTACCAAAAGTGCTTCCGATTTCGGAAACTGCTGACAAAGAGACGTCAACGCTGCCAGACGCTGGGGTGCATTGCCATCATGCCCGGCCATCAGCCAAGCTCCCCAATGCGTTAGCCGATGATTGGGATCCCAGGCTTGGAGTTTTTCCAACATGCGTTCTGCAAGGCTTCGATTGTGAGCGCGAAGGGCAATTTCGAGGTGATAGAGCCAATCGTATTGCTCGATTTCTGGAAGCTCAACTTCCGCCAGCAAGTGTTCTTTCTCCTTCGGCAGCAAAACCAATGCTCTAGGGCCGCACCATTCGTAGGATTCAAGGAATGGTTTGGTTTGAGCTTGCCCCACGTACCAAGAACTTGGATCTTGAATCGACATGGTGCCGCGTTGCGTATCGTAGCCACAAATGACTTGAATGTGTGCCGAGTCTGGCTCAACAGTCGTCAGAGCGAAAGGAATATCTAGATCAATGAGTTGCTTCGTAGTTTCCTCCGTGCAACGAAATTCCTTGGCGACGAACCCCTTGGCTTCAGCCCACAAACGCTGATCGACGGCCGAAGTGCCTTCATAGCAGATCTCACCAGCGATGCTGTCATGGTCTACGTCAAACTGCCAATAGCCAGACAACATGGAAAGTGTTGCAGGTGCACAGGTCATATGATCCTGGCGTTGGAAGGGAATCTCGAGCTGCTTTTGGTTGGCGATCCCGTCAAAACTCTCCAGGTGATCGGCCAAGCGATCGTAGTACGGACGACGCACGCGCCGCGCTTCTTTAATGCAAAGGTTCAGTTTACCGAGATGGTAGAGGACCTCAGATCGCTCTGCAGCAATATCAGCATGCACGCTTCCTGGCTTTGGCGTGCCCCGACGAAGAGGATCCGCCAACGGGAAATAACGCTCGACGCCGCGTAGCAGTGAAACACTGCGTGAATAGTCTTTGCGTTGCGTGTAAAGACTGGCTAGTTGTGTTGCCACGCCACCGAACTGCGCCATTGGCAAATTCGTCTCTAAGACATCGATCGCATCCTCAATCTGGTTTGACTGGGTCAAAACCGCGGCTAGGGAACTTGCGATTACGCTGGAGAGCGGATAACTTTGTTGCAATTTCATGCAAAGCTCCAGCGCCTCGTCCATCCGATCCTCTTGGGTCAAAAGCGAAACACGATTGAGCTGAACAATTTGGCTTTCAGGTTGAATCTTGACGGCTTGATTCAGTAAGTCGTGGGCCGTATCGAAGTCTCGAAAGGAGGCAACGATGCCGCACTTGAGCTGCAGCCATGCAGCCTGTAATCGGGCAAATGGACTGTCGAGCTCCTGGTCGCGGTAATCCAACCAGACTTGCGCCATCGGTTGGGTGTCAATCGCACGCGCAAAACGATAATACTTCGCCTCCACGGAATCTGGCTTCACGCGCATAACTCGATATGCCAGTACTTTGCCTAATTGCCAACCACCCAAACGATTGGCGAGAGAAATCGCGAAGCGCTGGCCAACCAGTCCGGGCCAGCGAGTCACATTTTTGCCAAGATTATTAATTCCTAGTTGGTAGCAATCCAAATACTTGCACTCTACGAGCAGCGATTCCATCCGCTTATAGACCTCAGCTGGATTGCGTCGCTGTTGCTGTTTTTGCGGCAGCGGACCATTTAATGGTCGATCAGTCGTAGGGTTCGCGGCTTGCTGACTCATAATTCCACGCGTGACGTTCAGGGGCAATTTCGTGCTTGCCACCTGACGACATCCCGGCCCGATTGAAGGGCGCAGATGGCGTGAATTTATACCTTACTGATTGATCGCACTCGCTTCTCCGCATTTAAATCCTTCAACCGTTGTCAGCGCTGAACTGAAAAACCTGAAGAACTCCTACGATCCTCTGCAATACCTACAAAACACGCCCTGGAGGCTGATTCAATTCTCGCGTCAGATCTGTCTCCGACTTGCAAAAATAAAAGCCCCAATGCAGCACTTCGGCATCCCGCAGTAGTCCGCGTGGGCGGTAGATTTCCCCCGAGAGAGTGTAGTTGAGTCTGAGAAACACGGTTGCGCGAAGATTACTTTCTGCGCAGGACGGGCACTGTGTATTGCCCCTAACAGACAACTTGAGACAATGCTCCATAATGCTGCAGCCTGCTATGACGTGGCGCGTTTTGTAGTCTGATTGACTCGAACCACTCACCGCCCGCGAAAACGCAAGATTCCGCAGCAGGAGGTTCATTTCCCACTCACTCTAAAAGGATTACCAAGTGATTCGAAGCCCGTTCTTTCTCGTCCTAAGCCTCGCAATTGCATTAGCATTTGGCTCTTATTCAAGTGCTCAAACGTACCGCGTTGCCTCGAACAACTACAGTACCTGCACCTCAGGCAGCTGTGGCAAAGCAGCCACGACTTATCCCGTCGTTAGCTCAAGTAGAATCGTTAGCAGTTCGCCCACTTACACCTCGGTCACCAAACCCATGACGTCTAGCTATGTCAGCAGCAGCCGTGTTGTATCGACAAGTCCCGGAGGCTATGCCAAAGTCGTTTCCACTTCGTCGCCCCAGACTGTGTATTCAAACCCAGTCGTGCAAACCTGCGGCAATAGAATCATTGCATCGCAGCCCACAAGCACTCGCGTCGTCTACTCGTCACCTGTAACAACTTCCTCGCCGATCACGTATTCGCAACCAAGCACAACGCGTGTTTATCCTACCGGCACATGGTCGACATCTTCGAACTACTCCAAGAGCTACACAGCATCGACCTGCAGTAATGGACGATGCCGTCGCCGCTAGTAGTCTCGAATCGCCCCCACACGTTGTCGCGGCAAAGAAATTTCAATACTAACAAAAGGCCAGCCATTCCAGGCTGGCTTTTTTTCGTTTTATTGCACCGCAAAGCCTCCAGCACACGATTCAGGACTACACAAAGTCGACGTAGTCTTCCAGCATGCCAAATTCCCGCATGCGTTGCCAAACATCACCAGCAAGTTCCACAGACATAGCATGAACATGGTCTTGCACCCTCTCCGCCCGAGAGCTACTTAGTGCAATTGCCGTCACCGCCGGATGAGCCTTGCCAAAGGCTACACCAACTTCGAACGGGCTGCATTGAAACTCTTTGCAAACTCTAACGAGCGAATCCCTCCATTGCAATCTTTCGTGATCTTGGGGATCGGAGGGATCAACACGCCGGTAGTCAAAGAAATCACCACCAAGCAGAAACCCGCCCTGGAAGAGCGCCGAATTGATGATTGCCGCCCCCTTTGAGGCCAAATTATGCATGAAATCCGAGAGTGGCTTGGGATGCCGCATTACTGTAAAGCTGTTCGCAAACATCACCCAATCAAATTCGCAATGATGGGAGAGTTCTTCTATTGCAGTCCAATTCTTCGCTCCCACACCAACGGCGGCTACTTTGCCAGCGTGCTTGAGCTCTCGTAGGGCCGAATAAGCTTGAACCAAATCCTCAAAACGGCGGTCTCGATCCTGTGCATCGGTTGCTGCATCTAAGTACTCATCAGGATCATGCACCGAAACCAGCTGTGCCGCTCGTCCACCCAACAAGGCGTTTCCTTCCTCCCAGCAACGTAGAATCCCGTCATAGCTGATGTCTTGAACCGCATCGTGCTTGAGCCCAAACCAAGCTCCCGGTTCAAAAGTTGGCTCCTTGCCCTTGAGCGGCTCGCGCCGCCAGCCCAGCTTATTGCTAACGATGGCTTGATCTTCCGGAATGTCGAGTCGATTCAGTTCACGACCGATGACTTCCAGCGACAAACCAGCCCCGTACTTGCCCGCCGAATCAATCACAAATGGCCGCAAACCGCAATTCGACCAAGCCTCTACAATCTCTGACTTGTCCGCGTCGGGAACCTCACGAAAAAGATTGCCAAGGCTCGTTGCCCCAAAAAACAGCGACGGCAACTCCAAACCACTTTTTCCAAACTTTTGATTAGCAAGGCTCATGCTTACGATCCCGCGATACTTCGATTTGTCGAGCTCAATTCAACAGCGCCAACTTAATTTGCAAGTCCATAAGCTCGAATCGAATTCGTGCCCCAGAACTGTTCTTGCTCCGTGTCGCTAAGTGTAGAACTCAGCTCGCTGATCGTATCTACCCAGCGGCTATATTCGCTCTTCAAAAGGCAGACAGGCCAATCGCTGCCATACATCAATCGCTCACTTCCGAAAGCCTCCAAAGCAATGTCCCAGTACGGCCTAATCGTCTCGATACTCCAACTTGCATCTCGCACCTCCGTCACGACGCCAGAGAATTTGCAAGTCACATTATCCCTCTTTGCCAGTTCCACGATTCCTTCCTGCCAGGAAGCATCAAATTGATTCCTGGCTATCGTTGGCTTGGCAATATGATCCAAAACAAAGGACTGACCAGGATGCTGATCCACAAATTGAATCGTATTCTTCAGATGCTTTGCGAAGATCAAAATATCATAGACGAGCCCGTATTTCTGGAGCAAAGCGACGCCGCGATTGAACTCCTCTCCCAAGATGAACGCATCATCGGGCTCATCTTGCACAACATGCCGCACGGCTTTCAAAGTCTCATTGGCGGACCACTTTTCAACTTCTGACTCGACGTCCGGATCTGCAAGCGGCAACCAGCCTACAACACCTTTGACAATTTCTTCTTGCTCAGCAATTCCACACAGCCATCTCGTTTCCTCAACCGATTGACGCGCCTGCACAGAAACAACGCCATCAATACCCTTTGTACTGATCTCCTGATATAGATCACTTGCAGCAAAGTCCCGTTTTAGCACCTCCATGCCATCGCCAATCCAGCCATACTCTTCGACCGAATAATTCCAAAAATGGTGATGGCTATCGATCTTCATTCAACACTCCTCTGTGCTTTCCCAAACCTGTTCATTTAAACGAAACGAGATTCAACTCGAAGCTCCACATTCTATCGAGTTCTTTAAAAAAATGGAGAGTCTGGTTCGGCGTATCAGGCTCTCCGACTCCGCATAATTCTCCTGCACGTCTTGGCTAGTTTTCAACCCGACGCGCAGTGTATGCAGTACGCCCCCTAAACTCGCGGCGTGAGTCCGAAGCTACCTTCTCGCTTGGGAGAGGATAAGGTATGCACCACTTGGGCAACAGCTTTCGACGACTGATCTTGTGGATAAAGCGCGGACCTTCGCCGGCGATCATTCGAAAACGCCAAAGCCGATCAAAAAAATCCAAGCTGCAATCAAGCAACTTGGATTTCTTATTGGGTTTTCATGAATCGGAAAGAAAATCAGCAAGTGATTTACTCTTTGTCCTTTTCCTTTGCGTCTTTCTTCGTCTTATCCTTTTTCTTCTTTGCCTCTTCCATAGCCTTGCGTTGCTCCTGCTTCTTCTTGAGTTCAGCGCGCTTCTGAGCTTCTATCTCACGCCGCTTGGCTTCATCCTGTTTCCGCTTGGCTTCGTTTTGACTCTTCTTGGATTCGGCCGAACTTCTTTTCTTCTCGGCCAGAGCACGCTGTGCCGTGGCGAGTTTCTTTTCGAGTTCGCGAAGCTTGGCTTCCATCGCTCGCTTGACCTTCTCCGTTTCTTCCGGGCAACTCTCTGACTTTGCAGCCGCTTCCAAGGCTTTCTTTGCCTTGGCGGCATTAACATGCTGTTGCTGCACTGACGCTTGGAGCTTCTTCTCCAAACTAGAGATAATTTCCTGCGACGTAACCAATCGTTCTTCCATTTTCTGCAGGGCCTCGTACGCTGCAGCCGACTTTTTCTTGGCTACCTCAGAAGAATCAGCCTTGGCCACTTTTGCCTTTAGCTGTTTTTCAAGTTCGCTTACCGACTTGTGGAGCTGGGCATTTTCTTGTCGCGCTTTGTCGAACGCCACATTCTTGGCCTCACGGTCCTGGCTTCGATGCCGTCTCTCCTTTGCCTTGCTGCGCTCAGCCGTCATGTGTGTTCGTGGAGCCCGATCCATGGCAGAGGCGACTCGTCCTCTTCCCTGGTGTGCACAGCCAAGTAACCGCTGCAAAA
>JBCCEO010000302.1:0-8670 GCA_039030255.1 Planctomycetota bacterium
GCCTGCATTAGGCGGTCCCGCGGTTGGCTGCCCCGCGTTGGGCTGCCCCGCACCAGGCTGCCCCGCACCAGGCTGCCCGTTTGGTTGGCCCGCATTAGGCTGAGCCGCACCCGGTTGACCGTTCTGCTGTCCATTACCCTGACCTGTGCCAGGTTGAGCGTTCGGCTGCCCCGCGGCTTGCTCCGTGCTAGGCTGACCTGCAGCTGGAGTTTCTGTTGTTTCTGCTGGTACCGTCGTTTCCAATTCTGTGTCCTCAGTAACTTGGTCAAGACCAAGACGTTTGATATCGACCGGGTTGTAGAGGTAAACCAATCCATACACTTCAACGTCGATATCTTCTTTCGACTCGGCGGATTCAGTGCTCAGTCCACCGTAGCCTCCATAACCACCTTCCGATCCGTAGCCTTCGTCCATACCGCCAACACCGCCCATTCCACCGAGACCACCGGCTCCAGGAGCACTTCCTCCCATTCCACCGTAGCCACCCATTCCGGAGCCTCCTCCAGAACTGGTTGCAGCAACCGTGTCGCCGATTCGTACTTGGCGAACTTCCAGCATCAGATTGGCGCTTCCACAGTTGGCTAAGAATTGGGGGATTTTGAGTTGTTTCATTTTGACACGCATCCGAACTGGAATTCGCTTCGCCACTGCAAAGTACGCGTCCTCAGGAGACTCGCTTTTCATTTTGGTGCGCAGATCATCGCCAGTTAGCGGTTGGAAGTCTGCACCTACGTAGCGATGGAAAGCTGGGTCTGGACGGCTGATGGTTCCTTCTTCGCCATAACCCCCTGTTCCGTAGCTATCTTCTCCACCATATCCACCGTACGGATCGCTTCCGCCACTTTGACCGGAGCCATAGCCGCCGTAGGGGTCGCTGCCGTAACCTCCAGATCCGGGCATGCCGCCCATGCCTCCTGCGTTTCCGCCGCCCCCGGTGATTTGCCCTGCCTTGCCAAGCGCACTACGTCCAATTCGGATGAATTGAATTTGGTTGATGGCACACTGGAACTTAGCCTTCGCGGGCTTTCCATTGGGCTGAAGGTTTGTCTCTCGAATGACGTTGAGCAGGCTTTCAAGAATCCACATGTTCTCTTGCGTATAGAGGATATCCCAAACCGTTGGTTTGTCGTCTTGCCATAGTCGAATGTCTTGAATCAATTCGTTCTGGCTCTCAACGGACCAATCGACCACATTCTCATTTCGCTTGGGAGCCATGCCGGGGCCCATTCCCATTCCCATGCCAGATCCCATTCCGCCATAGTCACCGTAGCCGCCGTCACCACTGCCAGCACCGTAGCCGTCGTCGCCACCTCCGTAGCCACCTCCATAGCCAGCGCCCATACCGCCCATTCCCGCTCCGGCGCCGGGATAGCCCGCACCACCCATTCCGCCCGTCATTGCGGACGAGGAGCTGAGTTCTGATGCTTTGCCTTCCCAATTGACACCGATAATGCTGGCAATACGAGGCATGTCACGGTCAAAGAAGTTCGTGTAACCAGATCGAATACCCGTGGAGATGTTTTCTGCCGCTGGATCATATTCGATCATTTCAATCGGGCGAAAGGAATCGAGCTCGCGGACCAGTCTAGGCGAGTTCTTCCTAATACTCTCCGGCCAGACCAACAGACTCTTTTGAAAGCTGTACTGTTTCTCCCATGCCTTTCTGACGTCCTCCGCAAGAACATCAATTTTTTCTTGCAGCTTTTCTTCAGAGAAACGATTTGGGTGTGTAGAAACAGAGGACCGCACTTTCGAAAGGTTGTTGTACAAGCCATCGATCTTGGTTTTCTGTTCCGTATACTTCGTATTGATCGTTTGATTGGTCATGAAATAACCAACGCTACCGAGCAAGACAGCTATCCCGCTCACGATCCAAAACAGGTGTTTCTGGCACTGTTCGAGGATGGGTTTCAACTGATCCATGGTCATTTATCCGCGATTGAAGTACTGACGTTGAACTTGACGCATTACGAAACGGTTCTGTGAATCTGGGATCCTAGGTATTGGAAGCCAGATTCGGATCGTCCTCATCGATTTCGCCGGCAGCCTCTGCTTCGGCTGCTGCTGCGGCTGCTGCTTCTTCTTCTGAAATCCGCTGAACTTCGAGCCGTTTGGTGAGAGGCGTTTCTCGCCAGAAGACTTGAAGTACAAACTCGTACTTGGGGGCATCGAAATACTTGGTAATTTCGTTGCCGTCCTCGTCCAGAAGTTTTTGTTGTTCGGTATTGCCGTAGCCTCCCATGCCACCGCCCATGCCACTTCCCATTCCGCCGCCCATGTCACCGTATCCGTCGTCACCGCTTCCCATTCCTGGCATGCCGCCGCCCATGCCGCCCATGCCGGGTGCGCCTCCGCCCATACCGCCCATGCCGGGTGCGCCACTGCCGCTATCGGTTCCCATACCGCCTGCGCCACCTTGGGAAAAATTTAGCTCCGTAGCGCGTTTGGTCCACTCGATATTCTGCTCTTGGTGGTCCGCGATAAACTCGCCTCGAATCACGAAAGGAGCTATCAGCCCCAATTCCTTGAAGGTGAAGCGTTTTTTGTTGCCTTGATTGTCGATCGGAAGTTCAACTCCGCCTTCCTCAAGTTCGCGAACCAGAGTCTTGAGGACGTAGCGTTCTTCCAAGTCGCCCGTAGGGTTGTACGATTCATCGTTGTGATAGTGAAAACCCTCGATTTGAATTCCCCAGCCCTTGTTAGGATTGGTTGGATCAGCGTCTTCTCCGGGAGGTCCGAGAATGGACTCCACGGTGATTTCCTCTTCCACTGCTTCGTCTGTTACTTCCTCTTCCTCGCCAATCACGGCGCTGGACCCAAAGTCCTCTAGACCGGAATCTTGACGCCATGTCTTGCGATCTTCGAGGTACAACGGAAGCTTGCCTTCTAGCACCTCTGAGAGATCATCGAATTGCTGAGTTTCGATCTTGGTCAGAAATAGGACAGGCCATTCCTTGTAGGGCTGTTCCTCTGGATTGGGCAGATTGTCCATATCAAAATCTGCGGGACGATTAAGCGAAGCGAACAACGCGTGGACAAGCTCCATCCACAATAGCCGCCGATCGCCACTACCCCCTACTTCCTGCCCAATCTGCCGCAGCAGATCAAGCTTGTTCATCTGGGTCTGGTCGTCGGAAATGGCAGTATCGCTTGCCTTTTTCATTCCCTCTGCGGAGGTTACTGCCGTCTTCCAATCGTCCGGCAGTAGTTTACCATAGCGTTGTCCTGCAAAGATCAGGCTGCCTGCATAGCCCAATAGCAAAACTGCCGCTGCAGCAACCGCCCAAGGCTTCTTGGCCCGGATTAATCTCTCTGTTACCACCTCACTTGGAACCAAGTTTGTCGAGACAGGCCCCTGAGAAAGTGCTTGGAGGCAAAGACCATAAACGGGAGCAAAGGTCGAAAGGTGATCCTTAAAGGCTGGAGCGCTCGTGACCTCTTCGCCTTGAAGCTTCGAATACGAATTCAGAACCTCGACATCCATCGCCAAGTTCTTGCTCAGGTATTGAGATAGGCCAGGTAGCTGAACCGAATTACCCAGCATTAGGATCGTGCCAATTTCAGCCTGCTTGTTCAAGCTTCGGAAAAAGCCCATCGATCGCTGAACTTCGGTAACCAAGTCGTTGAAAACAGGACGCATAGCCTGGAAGACCAACTTGGGATCATCGGCTTCCATGGCGTTTCGTTTTAGGTGCTCGGCTTTGGCAAATGTTAGCTTCAAGTCTTTGGTCAATTGCCGCGTGAAGTGATTACCTCCGAGCGGCATACTTCGTTGCCAAACCCGATAGCCATTGGTAACAATTAAGTCCGTAGAATCGGTTCCCATGGCCAACACGACAGTCGACTTGGGCGGGTTCTCGTTGTCGTATTGGTAATCTTCGTCTGTGGCGAGGTCCTTCTCGTAGGTCACCATATTGTAAATCGAGAGCGGCGCAAGCTGCAAAATTTCTACTTCAACTTCGGCGTCTTCCAGTGGTTTCAAGGTTCGGAAGACGGCATCTCGTTTCATAGCGAACAATCCGACTTCGCTCTCCAACGCAAAGCCATCAGAAATATCACTGCCTTCCATCAACTGGTAATCCCAGATGACGTCTTCCAGTTCGAAAGGAATCTGTTGCCGAGCTTCGTATTTGACGATGTCAGGAAGCTTCTTTAGTTCAACAGGTGGCGGCTTGAAGAACTTCGCCAAACCTGACGAACCCGCAACGCTCAAGGCAATCCGCGTTTTCTTGAGGTCGTTACGTGAAACAAAAGTCTCAAGCGCTTCACGGACCATATCCTCTGCGTTCGAATCTGGCGAACTTAGAATTTTCGGGTATTCGATGTAGTCGAAAGCTTCGGCGATAACTTGGTCCTCAGCCATCGTGCAGCGAAGTGCCTTCAGCGCACTTTGACCTATTTCAATGCCCCAAACCGAGGTTGCATTGGCCATGGATCGAACCTTTTTCGATTGGAGTGATCAACGAAAAAACACAGAAGGAGCTGCTAAAGCCCTTTCCGATAAAAGAGATCACGATGAGACTAGACGTATACGAAAAGTTTCGCGAACTTCTTTGCTGCAAGTTTTGCAGGCTAAAAGCAAGCGACTAGGGACTTCTACCCATAAGAATAGATTCCTTCACCTATTAAACTGTATCGAGATCGGCCCCCTCATGTCAAATTTCTAAGGAATCTGCTACCTGTTTTTACAAACTTTTTCGATTCGCGACCGTTCAACCCTTTAATCACAGGTTCGGAAAGTTCGGGCGTTAGGCAAGTAAGCCCCTCCAAGTTGGGGGTGTACGCTTTTTTGGGACTAGTATGACTGACGAAAAAAGCCTAGGTAATCCGGCACAATGCCTCCTTTTGCTGCCTGGATACGAGCTGGATAACTATCCACGCAGCCTTCCCAGCGAGGAAGCTGCGACTTTGCTATCAGGCTGGGCGAGCCTTTGGCATCCAGCTCTTTTGCAGGCAACTCAAGCCATTCCCGCTTGGCAACAAGCTGGCAGTTTGCCAGCAGAATTGGCCGGATCTCTAATTCTGGTTCCTGAAATCGCCAATTCGGAGATGGATTCGGGGTTTGAGAATGCCGAGGGCTGTTTGCTCCTTTCGCCACGAAGCCCTTGGCGCGAACTGCAAGCCGAGATTTTGGAGCGGTACGACCTGCCGAAGGCGAATGATCAGGCGCTTCTTGAGCGGTTCTGTGAAGAGTTTGCAGCTCTAGGTTATGCTTATTTGCAGATTCAGCTTATGACGCGGCAGCTGCGTTATACGTCCAATCTGGATCAATTGCTGTTTGCGGACCAAGTTGTGTCGGCCGCCGAGGCCTGTTTGGCTGGTGAGGAGACTAGCGCAGATGAGCGACTTCAGGCTTGCTTCGATACCTTAGGGCAGGAACGCGATCACTACTATTCACTCGACGTTCATCTGCTCGATGTAACATTGCTGGCTCCGTCTGTGCTTGGCAAGTCCCTTTCGAAGCAGCAAGCTGCCAGCAGTCTGCCGACCTCCTACCTGGCCAGCGCCGAGATTCTGCGTGAATTGAAGGATAAAAACTCGGATGCATTCGAGAAGCTGCGCGCTCAAATCGCAGCAGCGCAAGCCTGCATCGTTGGTGGGCTTGAGATAGAACGCCAAAGTCCGCTGATGCCACGAGAGAGTCTCGTTCGTGATCTTGCTGCTGGCAGAATCGCATACGAAAAGCTAGAGCTAGATCCGCCGCGTGTTTTTGGCCGAATGTCCTTTGGCCTTACTACCGACAATGCAGCCGATCTGAAACGTCATGGCTACGACGGAGTATTTCTGATCGCTTGGTCCGAAGGAGCTTATCCAGAAGGCAGCCAAACGAAAATATCCTGGGAATCCAGCGACGGCACCTTTATTTCGGCCATCGCATCTGAAGTGCGTGATTCCTCCGATGCAAATAGCTTTCTTTCTCTCGGCTGGGATGTGGGCGACGCGCTCGATCATCAACATGTACCGACAATTGTATTTGCTCATTGGCCCAATCGCAGCAGCGAATACTATCGGTGGTTGCAGGTAATCGCAAGGAGAACTCCCGCTCTTGGACGTTGGGCAATCGCGGACAACTATTTTCGCGAGACGGATGATCCGTACCATCAGGAGCGGTTAAATGTATCGGAGTTCAAGCAGGATTGGTTGACGCAGTCTTCATCGCCCTGGAAACTTCTCTCAGGAATCAGGCAACTTCACCAGTTAAGTAGTCGTTGCCGCTCCCTCCAGAATCTGTGGAATCTTATTTGGCAATTAGAAAAGTACAAGTCCACTAGTCAGGGAGACGCATCTGCCATCGACCTAGTTAGTTCGACTGACGGAGCTGAGAATGAGGATGCCGAAAGCGAGGGAGCAGATGATTTGGAATCGGAAGGAGGAGCAAAGGTCGAAGAAGAAAACGCAGCACCCCTCGTAGCGACCATAGACGATGAACTAGAGGAATTGCTGGTCCTGGTCGATTCGCTGCTCGATGTTTCGGAAGAGAACGTTGCAAAGTTCGAGGAAGCTGAATCGTTGGCAGACCAAGTTACGTCGCGTCTGATGGAAAGGCTTCGCAACTTGCTGTCCAATTCGAAGCGAAACGAGGACGATGAGGACCCGAGCGGTCGATTGTTAGTGAATTCACGCAGTTTTCCACAGCGCGTTCGAGTTCAGTCAGCCGCAGATACGAAGTTTCAATCGGCAGATTGGAATTACGCCAGCGGTCGCGTAGGTCACGACCGCTACACTTGCGTCGATCTTCCGGCGTTTGGTTTTGTTGTCGCCGCTCATGGCGACCCCGGGAAGTCACCCAAGCAACAACACTTGGCGGAGCTAGGTGGCGTGATTCAAAATGAGTTTCTTGAAGCACAGGTCGACCGAAAACGCGGACATCTTCGTAGTTTCTACATGCCTGGTAAGCGAGGGAATCGCCTTAGCCTGATGGTCGCCAGAAGGGATCGCGTTGGGAAAGGGAAGTACTCTTACTCGGAGATGCAGGCCAAAGATGTGAGGATGTTGACGAGCTCGAACGTTTGCGGACTAATTCGTGCATCAGGGAAACTGGTTCGCGACGGAAAGACGCTTGGTGAGTTCGAAATCGACTATGAGTCGTGGCGGGGATCTCGAGTCCTTGAGGTCGCGGTGCGTTTGAGCCAGTTAGAAAAATTGGCAGACCGGAACCCCTGGAATTCGGCTTACGTCTTGCGGCTAGCCTGGGCAACCGATGCGGCATTGCTTCGCAGCTATCAGTCTGGTCGCCGGCATCCTTGGCCAAGCGGCAAGGCGGTGTCGCCAGCATTGATCGAGATTGATGAATCCGATTACTGCACGCATTTTCTCACCGGCGGATTGAGTTTTCATCGTAGGACGGAAATGCGTTTTCTTGAGACGCTGCTCGAATTTGATGCGACGAAGCGCGAGTCGGAATGCCGGATTGGAATCGGAGTCGATCTACCGCATCCCCTACAAATGGCCGAGGACTTTCTCGACCGTCGATATTCCATCCCTGTTTACGGGGACAAGCTCAGGATGGCACAAGGCTGGCTTGCCAACGCCGATGTTCCAAACGTGATCGTCCATTTCGAAAGGCCAATTGTCGATGAACATGATCAAACCATTGGTCTGCGTATGTTTGTGCAGGAATGCGAAGGAACATCAACAAACGCGATGATTCGCTTGATGCACAATGTGAAATCAGCGCGACGAGTGGACTATCTGGGCATTGAGACTGGAAAACTATCTACGAATGAAGATGCAGTGACGGTTGCCTTGCGTGCGAATGAGCAGTGCAACGTTGATGTATTGTGGGGCTGAGCGGTTTGTAATTCAAATACGTCTGTTGGGCGCCGGGTAAGCTCATGCCTGGTCTTAGTCCTAAGCCTTTGGTGCCGAGGAACGGGCAATGCGATTGTGCAAACTTGGATCCAGTAGCCCGACGTCATTCCAAGGTTCAAGCTTACGTCGGAACTGCTCGAGGACTTGCTCTTGTTCGCCTTCAGTTGCCGTTTGTTTTTCTATCAGATGCAACCGGGACTGGAACCAGCCGACTAGTTTTCGTAGTTCCGTATTCTTCCAACACAAAAATCCTTCTGGCATCTGTCCAGCGACCGCCATGTTGCGTTCGCAGTGAATCGCCGCGACGAAGTACAGCGTGCAAGCGGCCGTGAAAAGCTGGAAGTTAATTGCTTTTGCTTGATAAGCGATTGCGACGATCTGATCAATCCACTTCAATTCTTCCGGCACATCGTCAGCGTAATTCATGTCGGCCGATGTTTTCCCCAACAAAGTTCGTGCAATACGCCTCACGCCTGAGAGTGCGTGGGCAATGCCTGTGCTATGAAGAGGATCGATCACGCCTACGGTGCCCGGCAGCATAAACCAGTTCGAACCGGCGGCTTGAGCCCATAGGCGGCTCGAGCGACGTAAGTTGCCCCACTGCACGAAACCGTTTTGACGCGGAGCAACGAGTTCGGATCCCGAAAGAAGGGCGTCAATCGTTGGATATCGGGATCGAATTTGCGCCCAGAGTTTTGCGGGGTCGTGCGATGCAATGAATTGCTCATTGGCAACAAAGCCTACCGACGTGATTGCATTGTTGAAACGGAGCATCCATATCCAGCCTTCATCCACAAGATGGTGTTGTGCCGCGTCGTCGCTGTAAAATGGTTCACCGAGGTCGGAACTTCCCTGAGC
>JBCCEO010000303.1:0-8656 GCA_039030255.1 Planctomycetota bacterium
CGTGCAAGCAAGAGTTGTGATTGATAGTCGATCAATCGCTGAAATTTTAATGCCACTGCGGCTGCAACGAAGGGTTTTTCGATTGTTCTTTGTCAGGGCTCGCGATGTGCTTCAAAAACAATGTACAGCTTTTCAAGTTCTGCTTTTTAAAATTGCGAAGAACTGCGCTTAAGAATGAAAAGCAGAATGTAAGACTTCTTGCAGCTTGGTAAGCCGATAAGGCTTGCGGAGGCAAGACTTGATCCCAAGGCGCTCGCAATTGGCAATTCGAGGATCAATCGGGTTGCCAGTTGTAAGAATAACTGGCATATCGGGTGCAACTTCTCTCAGTCTCCGGATGACTTCTTCTCCGTCCATTTCGGGCATCGAGAGGTCTACAATCGCGCCTTGGAAATTGTCTGGCTTCTTGTTGAAACAATTCAAAGCATCCTTGCCCGAGCCCCACGAAGAACAGCCGAATCCGCAACGGTTCAATAGATTCGTAATTGCAGTTCGCACATTATTGTCATCTTCGACAACCAAGAGATTGATAGCCTCGGGCGATTTCTCCAATGTTGATACGGACTTTGAACTCTTACTTTCTTGGGCTGCAAGTGGCAGCCAAAAGCTAACCTGCGTTCCTTTGCCCTCGAGGCTATCGATGTTTACCGGAGCGGCGTGTCCAGCTAGAAGGCCGATCGAGAATGGAAGCCCCATCCCTGTTCCCTCCTCTTTGGTAGAGAAAAAGGGCTCAAGAATGCGGTCGCGAATTTCATCTGGCAGTCCGCAGCCGTTGTCTGAAATTAAAACTTTAAGATATTTTCCTGGCTGTGCTTCGTGTTGATTCGTCAAGCTTTGAATGAAAAGCTCGTCCAGCTTTTGGATCTCAGATTCTAATCTCACTTTTTCATCTTCTGGAGACGCCTCGATGGCATTCATGAGCAGATTGATGATGACTTGTGTGATCTGAGTCGTATCGGCATGTACATATACATCATCCGCGAGCGCCACCTCGATTCGAGCTTTCGGTTTTGCTAAACCGATTTCGTAGATGGCAGTTTCGACCAAAGGCTTCAACTGACAATCTGAGAATTGGGGATTGCGTTCACCTGCGAACGCCAACAACGTCGAGCACAACTCAGACCCTCGGAGCCCTGCACTGGTGATCGCTTTGCAGAGATCCAACTGACGATCATCGGAGGCATCGAGCTCAAGCATCTGGCTATTAGAAATAATCGGCACAAGCAGGTTGTTGAGATCATGTGCAACTCCTCCAACCATTACACCGAGGGCTCGAATCTTCTCTTGCTGAATCGCCGCGGATTCCATACGCCTCCGTTGCTCTTTTTCGGCGAGCAATTCTTGCGAGCGATGTACTAAAAGAATCTCATCCATCGCAACGTCAGCAAGTTCTTTCAGGAACTCTCGATCTTCGTCTGATAGGCGGTGGGGTTTATCGCTCAGGACACAGAGTGTACCCAAGCGGAATCCATCAGGATCGATCAATGGAGCAGCGGCATAATAACGCACTCCGAGCACCCCTGTGACTAACTCGCTTTTCCGGCTGTTCGAGTCCAGAGTGGTATTGGGTATTTCGTAAACGTCGTCTTGCAGTACGACATTGGAACAGAATGCAGGCTCACGAGGGATCTCAGTAGCTTCCAACCCGAACGCGGACTTAAACCAGATTCTATCGCGGTCTACTAGGCTGATGACCGCGATCGGCAGATTGAGGGTGCGAGCAGTAATTCGTGTGATACGATCAAAGAATTCGTCGCTACCCGTGTCCAGAATCCCGTATTTGTGAAGTGCCGCAAGTCTCTCTTGCTCATTCGGTCCAACAAATCCAGGAGGTAAATTGATCATAAACGTTGACTTGGCCTGCGCCGGCGACTCAGGATGGGACACTTACAATCCAATTGGATCGCGTCCGGACGTCGCGGCTTCGTATGATAGTGCGATGGCAACTAGCAATACCTTTGTCCGTCGTTTTATGCGCTAACTCGCCAGCTTCTACGCCGGAAATGCTTTGGCAAGGCCTTGCCCCTCCCTACTGGGGGGCTAATGCCATCGCGAGGCAGTTACTGGGTATTACACTCAGATTTTGATTCATTTGAGTGCACCTGAATTCAGCCCTGATTTACGGGCTTTCACAAGCATACGACGCTGCTCGTGACCTATTGGTTATCAATCGATTCACTCTCGATTTCCATCAACAATTCAAGAGTATCGAGCGAATCAATGCCGAGCTCTGAGAATTCCAAATCCGCCAATTGATCTGGAATCTGATTTGGATCGACGCCAAGCTGGGTTGCCAAAAGCGATTGAATCCAATCTTCGAAATCAATGCCATTCGAAAGTTTTAGAACCAAAAATGTCTTGCCAGACCAAAAATACCACAACGCTGTGTTGCAGTTTGAGCAATGTGTTTCACCGAACATCTTGTCAGTTAAACGCTGCTGACGAACTCCGCAAACTGGGCATTCGTCTTCACCATCTGCTCGCTTAGAATTGCGATTCATGCTACTCACTACCGTCTGAGGGCAATACCCATGGAATGTACGGGATCGTCGAAACTCAGCATTCGATCCTACCGGATAGTGTCCTTGAGTCGCATGATTAGCGCTTGAGGCAAAAAAACGGCATGAAAAAAGCCGACTTTTCTGGAATCGAATTGGATTCAGAAAAGACGGCTTTCTAGCGACCCAGACGAGGCTCGAACTCGCAACCTTCGGATCGACAGTCCGATGCGCTAACCAATTGCGCCACTGGGCCTTTCAGATACTGTCTGCAGGGATTATACGTCGGCTTAACAGGCCTGCAAGGCCACTCAAACGCTGAATTTTTTCGAATTGAATCTTTCTGCCGTCATCGATTCACCAACTAATAGTTCTCAGGAGTATCGATTATCTCGCCTTCGGAATCCAAGGTGAAGTCGATCGTGTTATTGCCGGATTTTACGGTTGCCGTCAATTCACTATTGACGTTGTACTTGGCTGGCACCAATTCTTTGCTGGCGCCACCATAGTCGCCGTCGTCGGCGCCCCCATCCGCAGTACTAATCTGCACGAGATGTTCACCAACTTTGGCACCTTTGCCGCTGCGACCGATGTAGAGTTCATAAACCCCTTTCTCGTCAGTCATCCCCGCCGATAATCCTCCCGATGGCTTCGGAAAGAATTCCACAATCGCGTTCGGTAGTGGCTTGCCATCCATCGTTACCGTTCCGCTAACGTAGCCCATATCACCAGATCCGCAGCCCGCAACGGCGGCGAAGCACAGAGTTCCAACCATTAAGTATCTAACCAGTTCATCCTCCGCTTCCTGAATCGCAATAGTGTCGCTAACGACTGGAATATTACCCAGTGAATAGACCAACTAGGGTTCCCGAATATTCCTGTAGCAAAACTCTTTTATCAACCAATTGAAAAGGCGATTCGAGCCAAGCCCGAATCGCCTTATGTAGAATTTCAACAAGCTACCGTTTAGCTACCTGCTGGATTGTCCACAACGAGGTTGTCGTTGCGTCGTCCGAGTCGCTCGTAGGTGCCATAAACAGGTTCACAAACGGTCACTGCCCAAACAACACAGCCGCCAGCTCGGTCGGGTCGAGAATCGATGTTTTCCGAAATGAAATGGACGGAACCATCTACGTAACAGAATTGTGCACCGCCAGTATGCAAACTACCAAACCCAGCTCGAGCTCCCCGAGCAGTATTGTTCCACGGATTTGGCGGAAAAGTAGAGTTGATTGGTGGTCGAACATTTGCAGTGTTCATATAGATACCTCGGTGTCCGTTACCATTTGGATTACGGATCCCTGGCCAAGTACCTGCACGACCGTATTTCGAGTCGCGTTCCCCAATTAGGAACGTGTTGCTTGTCCCGTCGGTCACATCAGCTATCCGAACACTCAACATCTCCATGAACATGCCGTGTGTGTCGTTGCGGATTTGTCGGTTGTTCCGCGTTCCACGATTACTGACGTAGTTGGTAAGTCCAGATTCCCAACGATTCCATCCGCCAGCTCGACTTCCTTCGCCGCCATTCCAGTGACGAAAACTCTTCGCGGAAGCCTCTTCGGTATCGCTTGGGCATCGGAATGTACTAATGTCCTGCTGTAGCAAAGCGAATTGATCAGGAGTTGCCACCCTGAGAAAGTACGCGAGCGAATTATCGTTCACGCGAAGCTGATTGTAGAGCGGCGTCTGCTCAAAGAAGGGCATGATCAAGACGGTCCATCCCCAGGCTTCAACGTTATTATTGTTGCCGATGTTGTTTCCATTTAGCCGAGCCCAAACATGATTCGGCGGAAAACGCTTATGTGCGCTCTCATAGTTGAGGCATGCCAAGCCAAGCTGCTTCAGATTGTTCGAGCACTGCATTCTGCGGGCTGCTTCGCGAGCTGCCTGCACCGCCGGAAGTAGCAATCCGACCAAGATCCCAATAATTGCGATCACGACCAGAAGCTCTACCAGCGTAAAACCACTTCTCTTTTTCATAGCTCTACCCTTTACGAAAATGTAAAAATACCCACCCCAATCTACCCTTGAAGGTGAATGAAATGCAATCTAACACATCATTTCGACGCCTCAAAATCCAGAAGTACCTAAAAATCTCGGGCTTTTGCCGAAAACGATTTGATAGGGGCCTAGTTCGGCCGAATCACCCCCCACACCTGGCGAAAGGCCGCCAGTATTCAATTATTTTGAAGATAATCATCCGGTCGCATGGAATCGATAAAATGCACGCTACAAGATCCTTAAGACGGTATCTCTAGAGGCGATTGAGACGTCTAGAGGCAACAGCCAAATCAAAGCGCTCATGAAATGATTTCGTGGATCACATTGCCATAATCGATCTCAAGCCTCTTGTGACTTGGCACATGCATGCGACGCGACTCAAGTCCCAATTGATGTAAAAGTGTGGCGTGGATGTCGGTTACATAATGCGGGTTCTCTACGGCGTGATAACCAATTTCATCGGTAGCGCCATGAACTACTCCACCTCTTAATCCGCCACCGGCCATCCAAACAGAGAATCCATGCGGATGATGGTCACGGCCATCAGAATTTTGCGAACCCGGTGTTCGCCCAAATTCAGTCGCAAAAACTACTAGTGTTTCTTCCAGTAATCCTCGTTGCTTTAAATCTCTTATTAAACCCGACACCGGACGGTCAACTTGCAGAGCCAACTCAGAATGTCGTTTCTGCAATCCCGAATGCTGGTCCCAAGCACCTGCGGCTCCGTCGCCGTGCATAATCTGAATGAATCGGACTCCCTTTTCAATGAATCTCCTTGCGGCAAGCAACTGCTGTCCAAAACTTCGAGTTTCCTTCTGGTCTAGGCCATAAAGTTTTTGTGTTGCTTGTGATTCGCGCGAGAAATCAACAACACTTGGAACGGATGTTTGCATCCTGAAGGCTAATTCGTACGACTTGATTCGGGCTTCCAAATCTGCTTCGCCTGGATACTGCTCGCGAGTCAATTCGTTAAGTCGATTGACCAACTTAAATTGTGCCGCTTGCTCGCCGGCCAACATCGCTTGCTCTGGTTTGGCAAAGTCCAGTGGATTATTCGGGTCAATTTTCAAGGGGACGGAATCGTAGGCTGGACCCAGATAATGTCCATCGCCCTTATCGAAAAAACGCGGCCCCATGCTGATAAACTGCGGCAGGTTTTCGTTCAAGCTACCTAGACCGTAATTGACCCAGGCACCAATTGTTGGAGCTCGGGGATCGAGCATATGCCGGCCCGAATGAAATTGCACTTGCGCTCCATGATTGTCGTCGGTGGTCCACATCGATCGAACAATGGCAATATCATCGACCACCGAGCCAATGTGAGGAAACCAGTCGCTGACTTCGATGCCGCTTTGACCATGCTTGCGAAAGCCAACTTGCAGCGGATAAAGTTTGTTGCGTTCCTGTCCGTTGGCATCGTTGACCACAACCACTCGGACGCGATCCTGTAGCTTGGGATCTTGGACTCTTGCGAAGGGAGTTTCCGGAATCGACTTACCCGCGTACTGGTTCAGGATTGGCTTAGGATCGAAACTCTCCATGTGGCTCACACCGCCACGCATGAACAACCAAATAACGCTCTTCGCCTTTGGAGCAAAGTGCGGTAATCCATCCTTCGGTCGGTGTAAGCTCTCTTCTTTCGTCGCGGATAGCGTTCTGCTTTCCTTGCTCAGCATCGAGCCCAAAGCCAAAGCTCCGAATCCTAAGGAAGCTTGACTCAAAAACTGCCTGCGTTGAAAGAAACTCATTGGTTTTCCCATGAAAAGAGCACGTCTTTGTCGGTCAGCGAATCGCAATGAAGTCGTTGTGATTGAGCAAAGAATGGATCAGTCGAACTCGCGTGCGGCGACTGGATTCTTCTTGGCCAAGACCGTAAAACGCCTGCTGCAGTTCCAAGCGAAACTTGTCGCAGGCTTCTATTTCACTCTGCATTGGCGCCCGTCCAAGCAGTAGCTTGAAGGCATCGGTCACAAAGGCGCTAAAGTCTGACTCAGGCTCCTGACTGGATGTGTTGCTCCAAAGTCGTTCTGCAATTTTCGCTGCCATCTCCAACGCCAGTTTGCTATTCGAAAGTGCTAGAGCTTGCTGCGGCAGGATGCTTTCTGCCCGGCGATAACATTGCAGGAAATCCGCATCATCAAAAGCACTGAGAAACTTATCTTTGTCGTCCCGCGAGTGCCGAAAGTAGATGCTTCTTCGCTTCCCGGTTCCTGCCTGAATCGAAGGGCCTCCAACGGCCGCATCCAACTCGCCGGCAAGATGCAACAAACTGTCACGTAGAACTTGCGATTCGAGTCTGCGCGAATTCATTCTCCAATAATAAGAATTCGTTGGGTCTATCGATAAGTTCTCTGACCGCCCGCGATTTGTGGAACTGCGTTGATAGGCGTCAGAATTGCAAATCATGCGATGAAGGTGCTTGAAACTCCAACCGGATTCGATGAATTCGACGGCCAAGTAGTCTAGCAACTCATGGTGCAAGGGTTGCTTACACCGCAGGCCAAAATCGAAGACTGAATCTACCAAGGGCTCGCCGAAGTGTCGCAACCAGATATGATTGACAGCTACACGTGTTGTCAAGGGATTTTCCGGAGCGACCATCCATTTGGCCAGCGATAGTCGACGTCCTGAACTTTGGCTTGAGTAGACTGGCGGGTAATCAGATTCCTTGTGCTCAGGCGATTCCAAGGCTTTTTTCGATGCACGAAAAGTCTGATACTTCCTCTCACCAGAAACAATTCTTGCCTCCGCTTTCTCCAATGAGACGAGTTGCTTTCTTGCCTTTTCAAGTCCTGCCTGATCTTTGTCCGCTAGGGCCAAGATATCAACTTCAGCTTGCAACCTCTCGGCTTTTAATTGTGCGATTGCAGCCGCACGCGTATCTCTCTCTGAATCCGAGTCCTCAACTAAAGCGTTATCCGCTTGGATAATGGCTCGAACTGCTTCAAGCTGCGCCGCAGCCAACTCAGCATCTTTTTCTGCAAATGCCACCTGAAATTCGGGGCTCAACGGATCTGTAGTAGTTCCATTCGCGGGTTGCTTCAATTTGAATTCTGCTGGCAGCGCCTGGATTGCGATACGATCTAACGCAACAGTTGCATCAAAGGCGCCAATCGAGAAGCGACCGCCAGGTTTACGACTGGGAAATTCATAGGCCAGTAAGAATTCGTTGCCTAACCAAACATTCGCCAAACGCCCGCGGATGGCAAACCTCAGTTTTATTGGCTTCCCAACGATTATCTTCTGGGAAGAGCGTCCGTTTCCTGGATAGCTTGATTTTCCGTCCCTGACAAACGCAAACTGAACTTTCGGTCCTGGGGCGTGGGCACTGCTATAAACATAGTTTTTGTAGCGTTCGTCCGCGGACTCGTCAAAACTAAAGCTCACCGACTTGTAAGTGTTGCCGCCCGTCGTAACGTACTCGGCCTCAAACATGAAATCCTGGGGCAATGGAATGTTCAATATCGCCCGTTGATTTTCGCGACTTGACCTCTCGTTTTGAAGCATGCCATCCGTGTACTTCCAGTCTTTGCCAACTAGCTTCCAACAGGACGAGGGGCCATCGAAATCTTCACTTAGTTTGAACAGCTCGGAATTGGATGGCTTATCTGCGCTTTTGGCCGGAGTCGCTGCGGTTTGCTCTTCCTTTTCCGCGTTGGCCATGAGTCGTAGTTGGGCAAGTTTCTTTTGGGCATCGGCAAGTCGATTTTGCGCGGCAGCGAGTTTCTTTTGCTGGACCTGTTTGCGAGTACCAGGAGCGTAGGCCTGTAGCGGCAAATCGATCGACGCGACCGCAGGTTGAAATCTCGCAAACATTGCCGGCACACTTGGCTCGATCAGCTGAGTCTCGTCGGGATTCCTGGGATCGCCTCGAACATGCAGGTAAGTCGGAGTCTGAAGATTGTCATCAAATACGCGTGGCAAGCCATCCTTTTCGAAATCCAACAAACCATCTACGGGGTCCAATCGAACTTGATGGGGCTCAAAGAAAGCCCGAAAACTGTAGTAATCGACTTGGCTAATCGGATCGTACTTGTGGTCATGACATTTGGCACAATTCAGAGTGAGTCCAAGAAATGCCTTGCCTGTATGTTCAATCGTTGCGTCAAGCCATGTTGTTCGATTGAAGAGATAATAGTTCCGTGCCAAAAAAC
>JBCCEO010000304.1:0-8617 GCA_039030255.1 Planctomycetota bacterium
GGCGTGAGTTGGGAGGCGGTGGACAAAGTGGCGTAGGGTGGCCTTAGGGTCGATAGCCAACTGCGCCCTCCTCACTTCCACGTCGCCACGAGCGGCTACGAGCACATTCAAACGCCGACGCTCGAACGATTCGCCAGCGAAGCGATGAATTTCCGGCGAGCGTTTTGTCAGTATCCGGTTTGCGGCCCCTCGCGAGCATCATTACTAAATGGATTGTATCCAGAGTCGACCGGTGTTCTCAACAATACCGCCGACATTCGTGAAACTCGGCCTGGAACGGTCTCGATGCCGCAGTTTTTCAAGCAAAACGGCTATTGGACGGCCAGCGTCGGCAAAGTTTTTCATTCACCGCGACACGAACATGGCGAAGTTGCGTGGGCGGAGCATCTTCGCTTCGAAAATGATGAACTGCCGGTGGTGACGGAGGCGCGCTTGAAGTTTGAAGCCGAACACGGCTCAATCGAGCTCCCCAAAAACCGGAAACTTTGGAAACCAATCGAGCGCGAGTCCAAGGCAAAACTCGACGCTCAAACGCCGCCTGGCTATGGTCCCAGCGGCCTCAAGGACGCCCAACACAAGGACGGCAAAAACGCGAACCAGGTCGCTCAATGGTTGCGCGAGGGATCCCACGGAGATCAGCCGTTTTTCATTGCTTGTGGCATTCAGAAACCGCATGTCCCATTTCTCGCGCCTCAAAAATACTTCGATCTCTATCCTCCAGAGGCAATTCAATACACGCCAGATCGTCCCGATTTGTGGAACACTCTCCCAGGCAAAGCGGCCGATCATCGCTACAAGGCTTTTGGCTTCGAGCTGGGTGTCGAAAACGACTCGCTGCGCCGTGACTATATGCAGGCCTATCATGCCTGCATTACTTTCATCGATGCGCAGCTGAAGGTGGTGTTCGATGCATTGAAAGACTCAGGAAATTGGGAAGACACGATCATCGTTTTTACCAGTGATCACGGCTATCACCTCGGGGATCATTTTTTGTGGGGTAAGGTAACGTTGTTCGATATTGGCGCGAAAGTTCCTTTCTTGATTCGCGCACCGGGATTGACCAAGCCGGGCACGGAGTCCGACGCGATGGTCGAGTTGATCGATATCTATCCGACGCTCGCCGATCTGGCTGGGCTCACTCCTCCGGAGCATCTACAAGGCGTCTCATTGCGTCCGCTGCTAACTCACCCGGAACGGCCCGGGAAGAAAAAATATGCCTACACTGTCGCTAGTCGAGGTGATCAGATTGGGTATGCACTTCGAAATCAGCATTGGCGTTATGCTCAATGGCCTGATGGCGAAGAACTCTACAATCTGAACAATGATCCGGAGGAAAAGCGCAATCTCGCCGGGAATGAACAGGTTGCGGAGCGGCTCACACAATTTCGGCAGCTGCTATTGGAAAAACGAAAGGAGGCCGGAGGCAAACTGGAACCGCGTCAGAAAGCAATGCGGCCGGAGAACAACGAAAAGCCGAACATGGTCTTCATCATCACTGACGACCAGAGCTGGGATACGCTGGGGTTCATGGGCGGCAAGGTTCATACTCCGCGTATCGATCGGCTAGCGGAGGAGGGGCTGTTTTTAACGAACTTTAACGTCACTTCGACCGTCTGTTCTCCGTCGCGCTACAGTTTCCTGACAGGCAAATATGCGGGTCGCTGCGAAGGGCCGAAATTTTTGCAAGAACACCCGCCTGGCGATCAAACGCAGGTCGAAAATATCGGAGAACTCGAGCCCAATGGTTGGAACCTTGCCAAGATTCTGCACACGGCCGGTTACCGAACTGGTTTCGTCGGGAAGTCGCACGTGATCCGGCATGATTGGATTGGCGGGTACTGCTCGGGCAGTTGTTTGCATTCTCGGTCTGTCGGATGTCTCGCGCTAAGAAGACTCATTGGAATCCTCCTTGGCATCTGGCTCAGCGACGTGCGACCATGCGGTCAATTCGATTGGGTCATTCTCGCCCACTCGTTCCCAATTCAAACGAAGTGTGATTTGTGTGCCGAGAGTATCCTGATGCATCTCGCCCTTCAATTCAGCCCCGCGCAATTGCTGCGCGTAAGACTCTGGGACTTCCAATTGGCCCAAGGCAGCTTGCAATTCTTCCGCTGATAGCTCACATAGACGAACCATACTCTGGTTCATCAACTCGACTCCAATCCGATAATGCTCACCGTCGCGCCATACGCGGTGCATTGCCAGGGAGCCGGTAGCCACAAAGGAGACCGATGCAATGAACAAAGTTGCAGCGACCACAAGTTCCGTAACGGTGACCCCGTACCGATATCGCTGCCGTCTTGGATGCGGTTTTTGTTTGGCGTTCGGATTGTATTTTGGCGAAAACATCAATCGATCTTCAGCAAAATGAATGGGAATTAGGCGAGAGATGTAATGAGATTGGGAAGAATCGAGAAGAATCCGATTGAAATACATGCGACGAAAAACGCCATGATCAGAATCAGAATAGGGTGCACGCACACTGCGACAAAAGCGAAGCGAGACTGCGATTTGAGTTCTTTCTTGCAAGCAAGTTGTTCGAGCAACCAAGCGCGGAGGTCATTGTCCGTTGCCCGCGCGATTGAATCTGCTTCGTTGGCACTGAGCAACCGTACTTTGGCCATCGAGAGCCAGGGATCGGCACCTTGTTCAATCTCATTGCGAACAAACAGTAACTTGCCTCGAATGTGGGAGTCATAGTGATAGCGGGCGAGCGTTGAGAATGCGCCTGCAAGTGGTTTGCCTTCACGCACTGTTTCAGACAGGAGGCTCAAAATCTTGGCGGAGCGCAATCGAGTAACACTTGGCGAAATCCGCGATAGCACAAAGCGTCTCAACAGCCGAATTGGGCGGATGACCCAAATCATGAGCACGGTCAGCAGCAATAGGGCGCCAGCGGCGGGCAATACGAAGCCCGCCAACACATCTCCCGCATGAACCACTGCGATAAACATTGGCGGCAATTCCAAGCCAAACTCTTCGTACATCTCCTTGAAGGTAGGTGCGATGAAAGTCAGCAACAGGGAGAAAATCCAAAGGCAAAAGTTGCAAACGACAAAGCAGTAGAACAGCGATTGAATTGGGCGGATGTAAAGTTCTGCCGATGCGTCATCGCGTTCGTTACTAAGCGTTGCAAAAGCGCTGGAGAGCGAGCCGGACTCTGTCGCGAACCTGAGCTTTAGTACTTGTTCGTCGGTCAGCAATTCGGGCATTTGCTCCAGAGCTTGGTCGACCGAATCTCCACTGTCGAGCAAATCGGCCAAACGATGGATCTTGGCTGCGCTAGCTGAAGAATGTTCGTTGGCCAAGCAGCGTAGTAGTGGAATCGGAGAAATGGACTCGCGTTCGGCCAAAGCGAAGATCCGCAAAATGGATCGACCTCTGCTAGCCTTTCCTCCGAAACGCCACCATGCGGTGATTCTCCAGCTGCTAACTGGAGTCTGTCTCAAATTGTAGGGATTTTGCGACATCAATTAGGCCAAGGAAGAAACCATGGTTACCAGGGGCATGAACAAAGAAATCACCACAAAACCAATCAGAAAACCGACCAACACTACGGCCGCCGAAGGGAAAAACATGGCGATCCAATCGGTGTGCCGCGAGGAGCGATCCATGTAAATATCCGCGAGTTCCCTAAGTATTTCCACGGAAGTATCGGCATGTTCAGGATCAGGTTGCTTCTCCAAGGCATAAAGCAAACTGCTCGGAAGTATCCGAGCTGAATTGCTGCCGGTTGCAATGGGCAGACCCCCTCGAACAGCCAAAGCCGTCAACCTGGCGGATCGAAAATAGTAGGGATTGCCACAGTGGCTGCCCGCCAACTCCAATGCATCGGGAACAGGTGCACCAATATGGATAAGTTCTGCGAGGTTTCCGCACAAAACCGACATGGCTCGTAAGTTGGCAGTTGTACCATTGAGCATGGCGCCGAACAGAAAGTTGCCAAGTGCGAGCTTCTTGAACACGTAAATTCCAAAAGCTGAAGCGGAAAAGACAATGGCCAAGACGATTGTGGTCGTTAGCCAACGCTCGGTAAACATGTCCGAAACCGAAATCAGCAGCAATGTAGGAGCGGGCAGCATCAAGCCAAACTCTTCAAACATCTCTTTGAATATCGGTACCACAAATATGCTTAACAAAGCTGTCACACCTAACGCCAATAGAATTATTCCAATCGGATAAACCAAGGCTTGTCGGCGCTGATGGCGAATCGCGCGCTGACGAATTAATTCTGCAAACCAAGCATTTAGCCGCGACTGGCTTGGCTTATCCTCGGTTCCAAGCACAAGGAGCGGAAGGAGCTGCGAGAGCTTGGTGTCGTGCAGTACTTGGCTGGCAGAGAAATTGGATTGAAGTAGGCGGTAGACTCGTTTTGTTTCCGACTTTGCATGTCCACTGGGTAAATCATCGGCCAGAGCTTGCAGCGCTGGTATCCATTCCTTACGTCTCGCGACTGCTTTCTCAAGCCGTTTTTGCCAATGCGATTCGGGAGATTGATTATTTTCTTCAATCACTTTGCGTATCGACTTTACTTGCAAATCTTGAGCCTCAAGCTGTGAGATTGCATCGCTCAAGGATTCCGCTTGGACCACGCCCGAGAGTATTTCTCCTGCAGCGTTCGTTGCATCATAGGCAAACTGTTTCATGCTCCAGCTCCCGAAGTCCGAATCACCATCATGAGTAGTTCGATGATGGGCAGGAACACGAACAGGCCGACTGTAATCGCAATAGCTCCTCCGAACACGATTGATAATCTGGAAGGTGAGATTTTTGCTGCATCTGCTTGGTGGATCGCATGAATGCTTCGGTAGACTTCCGATGCAAAGCGTAGCTTTGTTGGGCGGTCCCCCAGTTCTTGGTCCTCGCTATGTGCCCACTGCAGCAAAGCGGCCGATTCGCCGACGCTCTGCGACTTTCCTTCACTTTCTTGAGCATCACGCTCCAGCAAGTCTGCGGTTACACTGGCATCATTGGAACGTCGTAATAGTTCCTGTTTGCCGGATACTTGCGATTTACGAAAAGCAGACTTCATATAGCCCCAAATCGCAAAGATTTCGAGAAGCACAAGGATTGGAAGCCAGGGCCCGATCGCTGCAATCAAGTTGAATAAAGGACTTTGGTAGTTCAGTTGCCGGGCCAAATTGAGGTACATCGGCGCCAGAAAAAAACTCACGAATACTAGAACGATGCAACCCAAGGTGCCCCACATGATGGGATAAAACATTTGCAGTCGTGACCGACCACTGAATCGCTCACGTTCCAAGGTGCCGGCAATTAATGGGCCAAAGCAAGTCGCAGCTTGTCCGCCGCGGAGCCAGCTTGTCAGGCACTTGAGGTACATACCTCGCGTGGCAGAATCCGATTCGAGTTTCGCACAAAGCGTCTTTTCGGCGTCTGAACTAGATAGAAGACCCGTACTGCAACTATCCTCAATCCGCAGTAGTTCGCGGTCCAGTCCAGAACGGCTCAGCGGATTTCCCTCGCTGATTTCTACCTCGAAGCCCGATTCCGAAATGCATCGCAGCATTCCGTGGAAATCTCGGATTGCTTCTAGAGTTAACTCACGCATCGGGGAAGCCAAGGAAAGTAGATAGGAAGGGATTGAAAGCAGGGTGAGATTAGAAAATGGTAGTCAAAATGAAATCGTGTTTTTGCTAGACGAAGGGCAAATGTCCACATATTTGGTGTTTGCGATAGTACCCAGTCGATGTGCCGCGAGCCAAAATTTGCTTAGCATTTTTCAAAGGTCCGAAAAAAACGCCTTTCGACCGACGTTCTCATAACACGATTGCTTGCTAGGCGAGTTCACTTCAAGCCGAAGGCTACTGCGAAAGTGACAATAGAAACGCAAATAGGTCCTGTGATTGTTGAGTAGAAAGCGTTTCAAGGAAATTCCCCGGCATCGGAGATTGCAAAAGCTGCTTCCGGCTGGCGATAGCATTTGCTGATATTCGAGTGATAGTTCCTTGGCTGTCCGTCAAGCTGATTTGGTCGTCTACCGTTTGCCTCAACAAACCACTCAACACACGGTCGTCATGCGTCAAGATCGAAGTGGCACGGAAGGCAACATCTACATTTCGATTGGGAAAGAATATGTCTTCGGTCAATCGCGTCAGGCCACGATTGCCAATGCCGTCCAAATTCGGCCCAACTTGTTTGCCTTCGTCACCAATTCGATGGCAGGATGCACACTGTTTTCGAAACAGAGCCCTGCCGTCGGCAGCATTGCCTAGGCCCGCGTCTAAGCCGGAACGTAGTTCTTTTATCCGGCGCTCGTAGGCGGCTCTTGTTCGTCGCTGCATTTTGGGAATTGAGCCTTCCAGCAGAGACAATCGTTCCGTTTGTTCGCGGGAAAGACGCGTTTTCAACTTGGCAAGTATCTCCGCGTCTAGCAGCAGTCGCGTGGCGAACTTGCCAGATTCCAGTAGGCGAAGCAAATGGTCCGCGCCTTGGCGATCCTCTGCAAGCAACGTGGCGATATGCCGCTGCTGGACTTCGGTGCAAAGCGGGCTTATCTCGTCCAGCAGCCGTCCTTTTCCTTGCGATGTATCGAAGAGTTCCGTCAATACGCGACGACGCAATTCCCCGTGAACGCGCGGAAAACCCAAGCAAATCGCCAATGCACGTTGGTAGGCTGATGCACGTTGGCGAGTGGTAGCAAGAATGGCTTCTGCCATCATCTGCGAAGTAGCTGGGTCTTGCACCGAATTCATAATCAATTCGGTGACTACAGGACGCAAAGCGAAAAGCCGAAAGTCACGAACCAATTCTGCCGCGATCCGCCAATCGGCAAGTGTTTCGCTAGGGTTTAGGCCTGCCACAGAAAATCTGCCTACTGCCAACCAAGCATAAGCACCGGCCGAGTCGCCGTCGACGAGCTCAAGATAAACGGAGCGTCCTGCAAGCTTCGGTGACTCCAGCGTAAACAGTTGAGCAGTGTCGTTTCTCGGAGGTCGCCACAGTGCAAGGCCGGCTTGGGAAGAGCTATCACGCAGCCGAACGAAGTTTTGCCGCTGAATTGGCTTATCGGGGAAACCATCGTGTCCAGCCATGAAAAACGAGAAGTCTGCAGGCAAGTCAAACGCTGCACTTCGATAAATTCCGCGTCGTTTTTCCCCAAGCGGAAAACTACTGAACAGCAAACTATTCATTTCCCCATCGCTGGACGATCGCTTTGTAGAAAACTGCCAGCAGTTTTCTACTTCTTGCTCGTTCTCATCCGGATAGCGATGAAAACTCCAAGCTATTGGAATTTGGCCTTTCCGAAAACGTGGAGAATCAGATCCTGGCTTCATGCCGAATCGACCTAAAGCCAATTCCTTGGCCCAGTCGCGAAGCGGCCCCGGAATCTCTCCCGAGTTGGCGGGAGTTATTCCGTCGAGTGCTGCTCGAAGAATTCTCTCTTGATAGTCAGCGTCTGTCGCAAATTGATTTCGAACAAGTTGCGAAAGCTGATTCAGGTCTTCAGGCGTAACATACTTGGCGGCAAAAGCGATGTAGCTCTCCAGTTCCTCCGGATAGGCTTGGCCAATCAATGGCAGTTGATCCAAGACAAAGCGGGCTGCCACGGACGATTGAATGCCTAAGCAGACGCCGAGTACCGCAACACGCTGTTCTTCCTCTTGTAAGTTGGGCACAAGTTCAGAAAACCAGGCTTCATTCTGCAGATGGGTTCGCAAACTCATTCGCAAAGTATGACGCAAGTGTTTGTCTGTGATCGGAGTCGAAGTGAACGCTTCCAGAATGTATGCTATGAACTCCTGCTTTGGCTTGGTGATACTCGCCATGGTGGCTGCACGCTGAACCATCGCGGCAGAATCCTGCAGGCCTTGGATGATCCACGGGCCATGGTTTGAAGGTTGCAGGTGCTCTTGCTTACCAATGTCGCTTTCCAATATGCGAAATCCGTGCGTTCGAACCAAGTTGTTTGTGTCTTCAATGAGGCTTGCGAGCTCCGTTTGTTGCAGCATGTGCAGCCGATGTAGAATCCAACCTGCCTGCAAGCGTAGGTTTGGATCAGCATCTAGCAGCAAAGGTCGTATCCGCTGTTGGGCGATACCTGGATACTCGTCGACGATTCGATTGGCAGCTAGTAGCTGTCGGGTTAAGTTGCGGTCGCTGAGCCCAACGAGAGCTTCATCAATGGATTGCACCTGGTGGGAGCTGTGGGAAGGCTCAGGCTGATGCGGCTTTAGTTTTGTGTCACGCCGCTCGGATAGGGTGCTGTCACCTGTGTAGCTAATTTTCCAAATTCTTCCGCGGTGTCGGTCGCGGCCTGGGTGATCCAAGTCAACTTCGTAATGTCCAATGATGCGGTTGTAAAAATCGGCAACATAAAGAGCGCCGTCCGGCCCGAGTTGCAAATCGACAGGCCGGAACCAAGGATCTCCAGCGATCAAGAAGTCAGGCTCTTCAACGGCCCTAAGCGTAGATCCAATTCTTTGTAATGAGTTGCGATTGACCCGGCCGGTCATGACATTCCCGCCGAACACGTTGCCTTGATAGACCTCGGGAAATCGAACATCGTCGTAAACGGCTATGCCGCCAATTCCCGTGGAACCGTGTAAGTGCTCCATGACTTCTGGAACATAACCCAGGCCATCATGCGGCTTTCCAA
>JBCCEO010000305.1:0-8617 GCA_039030255.1 Planctomycetota bacterium
ACTTGCGTCACGACTCTCGTACTTCCTGTGGTCGTCGATTCCCGACGACGAGCTAACTGTGCTCGCCAAGCATCAGACCTTGGCAAGAGAACCGGTGTTGCGGGAACAAGTCGATCGCATGCTGGATTCGAATCGTGCTAATGAGTTTTTTGATACGTTTGTTGGACAGTGGCTAGGAACACGGGATGTAGGCGGTAGCGTCGCACCTACATTCAACGCTATTCAGGATGTGTACACACCCGACATTGCGACCGATATGCGTCGGGAAGCAGTATTGCTTTTCCAAACAATTGTATTGGAGCGTCGTAGCTTACTTGAATTGATCGATAGTGATTTCCAGTACATGACCGGCCGCCTCGCCAGATTTTATGGGCTAGGGATCAAAAGCGGACTGCGAAACAACGAATTCGGACGCGTCGACTTGAAATCAGTCGGCGGAAACGCGGCGCAGCGCGGCGGAGTATTAGGGCTAGGAGCCGTGCTAGCAGCCACCTCCCACGTAACCTCGGAAGAAACAAGCCCTGTTCTACGTGGCGCCTGGGTGCTGGACACACTACTGGGAACTCCCGTTCCCTCGCCACCTGACGATGTTCCGGAATTGGATAAGAGTCGCGCGAAAGCCGAACAGCTCACGCTTCGCCAGACTCTGGAAGCCCATCGCGAGGATGCAACCTGTGCTGCGTGCCACAAGCTGATGGATCCGATCGGGTTCGGGCTTGAGAATTTCGACTTCCTTGGACGCTGGCGCAGTGAAGAAGGCGGAAAGCCGCTGGATGTGCAAGGCACACTCCCCTCGGGCGATACTTTCCAAGGACCGACAGAGCTGAAGAAATTGCTGCTCAAAAGACGAAGGGAGTTCTTGCGTCAAGTCACGAGAAAGGTAATGGGATATGCAATCGGTCGCAGTTTAGTAGACGAAGACCAGTGTACAATTGAGACGATTGTTGACCGGCTAGAGAAAAAGAACTATTCAGCACGCGAGCTGATCCACCAAGTTGTCCTTTCGCCGCAGTTCCGCAAGAAACAATCGCGATAGACGCCGCTCGCGCAAGAACTTGCCATGTGATTCTGAAACAGAAAGATTGCTCGATGAAACCTATTTCTAGACGCACTCTACTTCGGGGTACTGGAGCAGCTTTGACCTTGCCATTCTTAGAGGCGATGGGCTCAGCAGACGAGCTCACGACGCCTCCCCTACGTTCCGCGTTTCTATTTGTTCCAAACGGCGTTGTGCCAGAAAATTGGACGCCAAAAGGTAAAAACGATCGTTATGAACTTTCGCCCATGCTGCAGTCACTGAGCAAGGTCAAGTCAAAAATTTGCGTGCTAGAGAATCTTTGGAATGAACAAACTGTTGGACGCAACGGACACTGGCCCAAGGTACCAGCTTGGCTCTCTGGTGGCTACGTTATTCGATCCAACGGTCGCAATCTAGACAACGGCGGAACTTCAGTCGACCAGTTGATGGCTCAAAAGGTAGGTTCGAAAACCGTCCTGCCGTCACTAGAGCTAGGAATTGATAAACCTCGGACAGGCATTGACGGAGTAGGCGGCGGTTTCGCCCGCATTTATGGCTCCTTTATCTCTTGGCGTGATCGCAATACGCCAGTAGCTCGAGAGCTTGTTCCGCAACTTGCCTTCGATCGATTGTTCCGCACCGCTTCCCTTCCCAAACTGGCGGGGATCGATCCCAACTCGCCGGAAATGAAGCAGACCTTGCAGCATGACGAAGCGAGCGTTTTGGATTTAGTCTTGGAATCCAGCAAGGATTTACATCGCAAAGTTGGATTTGCGGACCGCGCGAAAATCGACGAGTACATGGAATCGGTGCGCTCAGTGGAAACAAGAATCCAAGCCGGTTTGGCGGACAAACCCCGTTGGCAAAATGAAGGCGAAATTGACATACCGCGGCCTCCTGCCGGTGTCCCAGAAGACCATCAGGAACATGTTCGACTCATGCTCGATATCTTGGTGCTCGCCTTCTGGACCGATACGACCCGTGTTGCCACTTTCATGATGGGCGATGCTCAGACTGGACGCGATTTCTCATTCTTGGATGGAGTCAACGGAGGATTCCACAAGCTCTCTCACCACCGCGAAAAACGTGAAGTTCGAGCCCAGTACGAGAGGATTGCAACTTGGCACGTAGAACAAATGGCCTACTTTCTTGCAAAGTTGCAAGCCTTGGAAGAAGGATCCGGACATCTGCTGAACAACTGTCAAATCCTTTACGGTTCCTCCATCAAAGATGGAAACAAACATAGCGAACACGATTTGCCGCTGCTTTTGGCCGGGGGTGGAAACGGTCGTATCCTCAGTGGTCGTAGACTCATCGCCGACCAAGACACACCACTATGCAACCTTTACGTTTCCATGCTTCGCAATATGGGAATTGAAACGCAATCATTCGGTGACAGCACAGGTTCTCTCGACGACCTGCTCCGCGGCTAGCCTTCTTCACATTCGCTCGCTTGAAACTCATATTTCCATATGACGACTGGCGGTGTGGCCACAGGCACAATCGCTGGAGTGCAGCTTTAGCCGCCTTTGGTGAACCTGAGAAGCTCGGCCACTTACGCGTCGCGGCTCAAGGGTGTCAGGAGGGCGTGGCTTTCCAGGACCGAAAGGCGGCGATAAAACGCAACTTTCGCGGAGCGGAAAACGACCACTTTTAGCGTAAATCTCGATTCGCCCTGCTGCCAGCAAATGAAAAATTTGCACCAAACGCAGCCTACGCTAAACTAACCAACATCAACTCCTGGCTCTGAGTGCTGGCCGTGATTGGGCGCGTAACGTCAAAGTACCGGAAGTACTCGATGCGTACACTTCTCCTGTTGTTGACGCTGGTAGCTTTCTCACTCACTATTTGGCTGAACTATCCTTCGAAGGATCTTTTCGTTCAACTGCAATCAGACGGAACTGTTTTAATCGACGATCGAGAAATAGATTCAGATGAACTCTTGCAGCAGCTCAAAAGTGAAATTAATTGGAGTCAACGATGGAATATCGACCCTGTCTTGCACATCACTCCACACGCGGATTGTCCCAATAGCAAACTGATCGAAATCATAAACGAAACCGGCCAAATCGGTGTCGAGAAATGGAGCTTCGAGCAAGCTTCCTCACCGCCAAAGTGATCTACCAGTACCTGTCCGAAAATGACCATCGAAAACAATCGCAATGTTATTCCGTGGATAGTTGTCGGTTGCTTTGCGTTAGCATTTCTGAGTTACAACACTCGCAAGCCTTCGCCGATGCTGGGAGAGGAGTTTCAGCTGATTCAAAAGATTGGCATTTCCGAGGATGAATCGGAGCGTAAGCAGCTGATCGACCAACTCGCATCTGTACCTGAGCGAATCTATCCTTTCTACTCTCGTTGGTTGATCATAAACGACGTACAGCCATTTGATTGCTGGACCGATGACCGCTATGACAGCAGCCTCTCCGATTTTCCGCGCGACATTCAGATACTTGCAGCGACGAAGTACGGAAAATCTGATATCGACAATGGTGGGTTTCACCAGTTCTTCTCAAATGGCACAGGGGCGTTTGCTCCGGAAATGCTCGAATGGTTCGAGCGATCCGAACTGACCGACGCGGCAGAAGTATTGCGCAAAGCCATGGCAGTCTTTGGAGATGACTTCCCGCGATCGCAGGCTGCTCGGAACGAAGTCCTCAGCAAATTTCAGGGACATTCAAGAGAGCAACGAGATCCGTTCTACAAAATGGATGACGAATTCTATGCATCTTTGCCTTACGAGAGAAAGACCTTTGAAAAGGCTGCAAATCGATGGCTTCGAGAGGTATGCGGCGTTACAAGCTTATACCAGCTCGCAGAGAATAGAACGAGGGAATAGTCCAAGCTTCTTCTCCATGGGCTCGCGCCCATGGCTACATCCTGTCGCCATTTCGTAGCTGGAAAACTAAGCGTTCGTGGTTCGAAGAATTCGCGCTAAAGCCAGCCAAAATTAGACGCATGTCCTTGGTTTTTCCTTCGTGTCCTTCGTGGTTCAATTTCTTTCTGTAGCAATTTCAATTAAGTTGGAAGGCAAAATGCAGCGCCTGCGTATAGTGCCGGAGCGCGGATCAAGACCGCCTGCGGCTCGCCGTTAAACGAATTTGTGTGCCTGAGGAACCGTCTGCGGCTTGCCGTCAACGAATTTGCCGAAGCCCCAGTCCAAGGCTGGCGATTGGCGATGGTGCAGTTCTCCCGTTATGATATCGTATCCGTTCGAATAGCCTCCATAGTCCGAATACAACAATGGCCTCACTATTTAAGCGGCCCCACAGATCTATCCGAGATTCCGTCGTGTAAAAGGAGTTTTCGTATCGTGTTGACCACAAGAGATCGCGTATCAGCCCGTATGTAGAAGACGGTGCTCTATTTTGGATGATTGACATCCAATGCCGCGACACGCACTATCCCGATCATGATATCGCCCGAAGTCCACCTCAGGCAGCTCCGCACTTAGGGCAGTGATTCGTTTCCAACAATGCCCGCAATACCGTCAGGTGCGTACGTCGGATTTCATTACAGCTGCACTGATCATCAACTGTCGTTCGGATCTGTTTTTGAATCCAAGCTTGAAATCAGATGGAAAGCAATCGCAAAGTTTACAGAGACTGACCCTGGCGTCGAATTCTTCGCGGACACAGACCTGCGCTTCGCAGGAATAAGGGTTCGTGCAGGTGAATCGGAGACAACGAGGGAAGTTAGGGATGGGCTTAGTGAATGGTTCGATCTCAGTGAATTCAAGCGTGCGAAGAAGGAAAAGCACCCAGGTTGCCAACGCCGAAATCTATCCCGCGACCTCCTGTCCTCAAGCGATGCCAGGCCAACCATAGGAGTTCAGGTGAATGAGCTACGATCTATTTCTCAAGTCGAACGCTTCGGCTCTCGATGCTGATGAATTTGCGGCATACTTCGAGACGCGCTCCAACTACAAAGTCGACAAGGGACATGCCTTCTACGAGAACGAAGACACAGGCGTCTATTTCTCCTTCGAAGTTGTTTCAGACGAAGCTAATACGGTTGCCTTCAACCTGAATTATTTCCGCCCACATTTCTTCGGACTTGAAGCCGCCCCGGAAGTTTCCGAATTCATATCAGCGTTCAACTTGAGCATTGACGATCCCCAGGCTGACGGAATGGGCGAGGGCCCCTTCTCAATTGAGGGCTTTCTTCGCAGCTGGAATGCCGGAAACCACTTCGGATATCGAGCTATTCTTGCACAAGACGAAAGACCAGAAACTCAGGTCTACCCCACAGCGGAGCTCGAACGAGTCTGGAGGTGGAATCTGAATCGTGGGGCGCTACAGAATCAGATGGGTGAGACGCTGTTTGTACCCAAGTTCATGTTCTTCAAAGGCGCCACTCAGGCGAGTTCGGCCGTGGTGTGGCCAGATGCTTGTCCGATTTTCATTCCTAGAGCAGACATCGTCATTGTTCTGCGCGATGAACTATCAAATTCCACCAATCGCGAAGTTACCGTCGCCAAGTGGTCTACGATCGAACCTGTGCTTCGTGACTTCGCCTTTGACGAAGAGCATGGCCACTATCGATTAGATTACGAAGTCACACCTGATCCCATTGTTCGGTTTATTCAAGAACTGCCCATTGTTTCCCAACAACCCAATAGTGGCCTCGCGTATGACAGTGTCCTAAATGCAGAATTAGTCCTAGAAAACTCGCGTGCTAATTAATGTTTTATCGCATCGGAGAATTAGGCCCGGCAAACTGAGATCGACGTAGAATGCCGTCGCCGAGCTACCCACGTCGTTGCGCAACGGGCTAGGACACTGCACTTCTGCCGCGACAAAAAGATGCGGGAGCACTGAGTAACGGATTGCATGGCCCCCGACAGTTAAAAATGCTACGAAAGAATCAAAAGATCATCGAGCTCAATTTGAGGAAGTCCTTCGTTCTATCCGGGATGAAAAGAAGCAAGCGGCCCTTTGCCAGTTTTGTAGTGAATGCTGGCGAAATTGCCACAGGCCTGTTTAACATCGACATCACAAACGGTGACCAGCCGCACTCACATTGTAACAAGTCGCTATGGTCCATCGCGCGTTTCCTGTCGTCGCTTCGGGGACTTTGGAATTGCCGGTGTGTGCATCGCTTAAGCATGGGGCAAGACCGCCTTCCGCTAGCCGTTGAACGAATTTATCGCAGCTCCAGTTCCGAGACGGCTATTTCCGAAGGAGTGATATGTGCGTTTGCCAGTTGTTTGTAGCGCAGCTTTGCCCCCCAAGTCGGGATGCCTTATAGTGAATCTATATCAAACACTTTACTCAGTGAATAACGGGCCTTCGTAGGAGCAGGAAAGATGCGACAAGTCTTTGATTTAGCATTCGTGATTGGGCTGCAGGCCTACGCACCAGGGCAGGAAGACGATTATACGTCTAAAGTCAATTCGATTCTTGCTGACCTCAAGCACAATGAAATGCCGGATTGGACCTATTCTGAATTGGCTTCAGCGGCTGACATGATTGTCGTGGCAACGCTTGTGGAAAAGCGAGTCGCCGCAACGGACATTGTCGGCAAGACCGACTTCGATCGAAAAAACATACAACGCATTTCGAATTCGTTGAAAGTGCTGTCCGTCTTCAAGGGCGCGTCCAAAAAACAAGTCGATGTGATAACTACGCAATGGGGACCAAATACTGTAGCTCTCGGTTTGAAAACTAATTTTGCAGTATTGCGCAGTCGCCAGCAGGTCTCGGATCTTTGTGCTGTGGAGGTGGATGGTCAAATAGTAGGCTTGGCCCCGATCCAACATCGGGCTCAACGTGAGATTATTCCCGAATATCTAATCTACCTCAAACATTCGGGACAAGATGATGATCACTTTGTGCCGGTGACCGGCCAAAGATGGGCAGGCTTAAGTGTTCGAATGCTGAACGACTAGCGTGCTCCTTCAAGTCAACGCATCAAGGGCAACAAACTTCACATCGGATACGATTGAATGGCGGGACGAATTTGATCTGCTAAAATCGAAACATCCGAAATTGCCTTACGTTGAATCTTCGTGAATGCAGCTCAGCTCTCGAAAGACAGCGGTTAGCCAAGCTTTGCACTGGAGCGGAGAAGCAAGCCGCTTTTGAAATCAGAGTCTTCCGCCGCTCGGCTTACTTTGACATTCTTTGAACGAAGCCAGTGAACTCTGAACGTGATTGGAAAAAAACGAATGATCCCGTATTCACTTCGCACATTGCTAATTGCTGCTCTAATCATCTCCCTGCTTGTTGTTGTCTGCCTCCCCATTTGGCATCGACACGGCGACTTTGGCGGACAAATGCATGGACACCCAATTTGGGACTTCGGGCACACCCATTGAGAACGACAATTGCCTAGGGAATCCAAAGCTCATAGAGCTCAATTTGAGGAAGTCCTTCGCTTTATCCGAGAGGAACAAAAGCGATCAGCCCTTCGCTAGCTGTGTTGTGAGTGCTGGCAAGATTGACCGAAGGGTCTTAGGCATCAACTTCACAAAAGATGACCTGGGGAACTCAATTTGGTACCATTTCGGTATGTCCACCGGTGATTTTCCTATCGTCCCTTCGGGCCCTTCGGGAATTTTGGAACTGCTGGCGTGTATGCAGCGCCTGAGCATGGGGCAAAACAACCTGCGGCTTGCCGTTACGAATTTGTAGGACTCCCAGTCCCGTGATGGCGATTATCGATGGTACAGTGCTCCCCATTGGGAGTATCGTATCGTGCATAACAAAGAACCGGATGTTCGATCCGGGCCGACATGAAATCCATTGCGGCATCTATTCAGCGTTTTGTCAGAACAGTGAAACTGGCAGTTCTTGGGGTGCCGATATGGACAATCCGATTGATACGGAATTCCTTGCTGCCTCATTGGCTCGCGTGCTAGGGATGAAGCCCGATTCGATGCAATGGAGTGGCTTGTGCGTGCGTGGGGCTGGCCCGAGTTCCAATTCAATGAACATATACGGTCTGTTGAATGCTCCAAAAACAAATCCTGAGTACTGGCAAGATTTCCTAACGCGTGAGTTCCAAGGACGCGGGCTTCAAAACGAACAGATCGAATTCAAAACGCTCGACAAAGGCACTGAAGCAGCGGGCACGAACAGAGAAAGCAATGAAACTTTGGCTCGCTTGCAGCGGGCTCTGCAGCGATTGCTCGAATTCGAAGACTTGAAGCGGAACGTCTATCCATGCGATGCCATCCAAGTTCACTGGCGCGAGAATCACTACTGCGTGATCTTCTTGCTAAGTAGCGATTCCGCAAAGTCGTAACAGAATCCAAGCACGATGCAGCAGCCTGCGGCTACGATTTCTTTTGATTGTTCTTCGCGGGCTGCTTCTTTTTCTTCGCGTTCTTTGGCCAAGGAAGAGCTTGAACCTGAGTTGCTTTTTCGAGCCAAGCTGCTTTCATCGATTGGAATCGTTCCGGATGCTGCTCCCGCAAGTCACGCAACTCGCTGCGATCTTGCGCGATATTGAATAGCTCCCATTGCACGTCGTCCTGCCCAGCCCGGCCCTTGGCGACCAATTTCCAGTCACCAATGCGGATCGCGCGATTTCCTTCGTGCTCAAAGAACAGCATTTCGCGTTCCAGTTCCTTACCCTCGAAAGCAGGCTTCAGAC
>JBCCEO010000306.1:0-8615 GCA_039030255.1 Planctomycetota bacterium
CTACATGCCGCCGATGCTTCGAGATCGTTGGATTGTCCCTACTGTGGCAGCGCAGTGATTTCACCCGAATTGAACGCGGCAAACAAGTACAACTATGAAGAATCGTCGCCTCGTGGCTCTGCCGCATCGCCAGAACCTCCTCGAGTCCAAAGCACGACGCTTCCTCCGCCGGTTGTCGGTACAAGCGCTCCGCATACTCCCCGGCCGCGCAAGAAGAATCCAGTACTGGGTGTGGTGGGTTTGGGATGTTTCCTTCTTGTGTTCCTATTCCTTTTCTCCGGCCTTCGGAAAGGAGCCGCGAGTATTCTCCGAGCCTTTGCTTTCGTAGCAAGTGAATCGTCAAGCGATGCAAGAACGCACAGAAGCACGAGAGACTCACGCAATTCTGAACCCATTACGTTGATGCCTACGGAAAGAGAAACCAACCAAGAAGACTACGATCTTGCAGCACGCTGGCTCAATCATTTCAGCTCTGATTCGGCGGCGGAGAACGTAAAGCAGTATTTGGATGAACAAGGATTTGTGTTATGCGATCAAGATTTCTGGAACATCGACGGACCGGCAACGATCGAGGACAAGCTGATCCTGCATAGTCAAGTTGTTCGGCTCGAAGTCGATTGCAGTACGGATCTAGTTGTTTTCGCACAGAGCTGCGATTTGGAAGGCGAAGTGCACGGTGACCTCTACTTTGGCGGCCAGGTTCTGACGCTTGAGCGAGGAGCGCTCGTTCATGGGGACGTCCACATTCTCGGAGCGCAAGTTGCCTTCATCAAAGGCACGGTCCAAGGAAATCTCACCGACTTGGCCTCCCGCTACGAAGCTTCCATTCCTGGGGACGGAAACATCCAGGGTGAGATTCTGTCCTCAAGCCCTATTACGGAGTCAACACAGGAACCGGTGGCCAAGGAATCTGCGACCGACTAGCTGCCTTTGCTCGGCGGCATGCCTGGTCCCCGAGCGCCTGGCTTCGGAGCACCATCGTTAGCATCAGGTGCATTCCCGTCACGTGAACTGACGGGAGGAGTGTTAGGGATATCTGCAGGATCCGGCTGGAAATCCGCATCGCTGGGGCCGCAACCCAACAAGGAAATTCCAGCGAGCAATGCGACCCAAAGGTAAGACTTCATCGATCCTGCTTTCTTTAGTAATGCTTAGGCCTGCGGTAAAAATTATTCTCACGCTAGCTTGCGGTCAGAAGTTGAACTCAACTAGACAAGAATTGCTATAAGCTCTGTGGCAAGTGACTCTGATTGATGTTCGGTTACTCTGGAGTTTCTACGACTTCTTGTCCCGAACGCGTTGCTAGAGCTTCCAAAACATTGGAAGGTCCGACAAAGGATGGATCTAAGTTCTGAGGACCACCCGCGCCATAGCTAATGAAGTGAACACCGCCGTCAGCATAGGCCCACATTCCGCCTCCTGGATGAAGGCTCCAGAAGTGGAAACGATGCAGATTGTCGGGGTCAATTATCTCTCCGGGGCGATAAAAATCAGGAGCACTTGGAACTCCGCCTTCGTCGAAACGTTCGTTGACGCCCAAGACCACATCGGTCGTTCCGAAAAACGGGAACTCACCCGAACCCGCCCATTGCCATCCGAAGAGATTGCTGTTTGATGGAGGCCGTTCTCCGATGATAATCGTGTTGCTGGTACCATCTGTAATATGCCCCATCTTCACGCTCGAGTTCACATACAACACACCATCTTGCCCGCCCGCTTCTTTAAACTGATTGCGACCATTCACGCCTAAATAGGAAGTTAGGGCGGCGAGTCCGTAGTATTCATCGACCTGACCGCCTCGAATGTCCGAAGGACAAACGAAGGTTGGGCAGATGTAGGAATTAAGACACCTGCCCGCATTATCGTATTGCCACCAAGGCCATGCCGCGCCCGTAGGCCGTTTATCAAACTGATCGTACAAATTAGTGAACTCGAGGTAAGGAGTCAGACGAGTCATCCAACTCCAAAAAGGCCCTTCGGCTGGATAACTAGTTCCGTGTCCCGTTCCCGCAGGTGGCTTTTCGTATTCATAGATGTTTTGGTACCACTGCGTGCCATTCGAGAACATGCCGAGCTGGTGCGCCGAAGGAAAACGGCGGAATGTATCGTGATGCATTTGCATCGCCAGCGCTTGTTGCTTCAAGTTGTTCGAGCATTGAGTGCGTCTTGCCGCTTCTCGAGCAGCCTGAACGGCTGGCAGTAGCAAACCAACCAGAATGCCGATAATGGCGATCACGACCAAGAGTTCAACAAGCGTAAAAGCAGCGCGGCGCGGGCAGCTCGAACGTGAGATTCTTTTCATGGATTTAGCTCGTAGAAGTGCATTACATTGGTGAGTGGTTTTCGAAAATTGCCAAGCCATACAAACTAGGTAATTCGATTGACCAAGAAATCGGAAGGGCATCGAGGGGATGAGCAAAGGCCAGCTGGTTCGGTGAGAGCTCCCACAAATCAGTATCGCAGCTTAAAGCTTTTACAAATGGATTCAAGGAGATACTGCGAATTCGCCGAAAAATTGCTTCACCTCTCCTTCTCAGCGCCTAATCTACTCGCTGGATAACTCGCCTTTCGAGAAGAGTGGTTTCCAACCCTACCGAAGCGCCCAAAGCGGGAGTATGAAGAAGAGTGTTGAGGAACTTACCAGTCCGCTGGCGGGAGGAACTGACATAATGCGGCGAGGGAGCATGGCCGTGTTGTTCGAATCTAAATTATCAAAGTGTCCTGGGAACCAAGCCAGAAGATTTGAAGATCAGTAGCTTGACGAACCCTGGATTGGCCTGAGGGTTTGAAGAGGAAGGATATTTCGCCGCATTTGCGGTGAAAACGTAAGATATGTAGGCGACCGGAATCTAAGTAGTCTGGAGCGATGGCGACCGCCAATCGTGAGGAAAGCCTCAACATCTCGTCGAGGGGCAAACCTCGCAGGACTCGGAAGTAAGGCCATCAAATTAAGCCGAGCGTCTCTTTGCGTCCACTATGAAAGTGCCACGCGAGTCTGCTGTCATGCAGAATTGAAACATTCCTATTGGGCTTTTTTCAACAACCAGAGATAACGTCAATGCTGAACTTCACTACGATCGCACTGTTTTCGATTTTGTCCCTGCAACAAGGCGATTTGCCAAAAGGGCAAACGCAGACTGATTTCGATTTCTGGATGCGCACAGCCGCAACAGCTGCGATACAGATCGAAGAGACGAAATATAGGAGTAAGTGTCTCTTTGAAATAGCAATGCTCTACGCGGAAGCTGGTGATGCGGAAACCGCCGCTGAGCTTCGGGACCAAATCACGCAAGCAGATTTTCGACTTGCTGCGACCATCGTTGTGGCTCGAGCCAGGAAAGAGGCGGACGACCAGGAAGGTTGCTTGCAAGAGCTAGACAGCGTGCGGCACTTGGCAACGGATTATGCAACATATGTCGAATTGCTGAGAGCATACATCCGCGTCGCCGAACGCATCGATCTCGCGAAACAGTTGGTTTTCGCTTTGGAAAAGCCTCATTTGGAGTTGCTATTCGTACTTTGCGAAGAAATGGCGTTGGCTGGCGAATTGAAGCTTGCCTGTGCGACTATAGATGAAGCCACGCTTGGAGACCAGGATCGTAAATCGTTGCGGTCAAGGGTTGGATTTGCTGTAGCGAAAGCTGGCCGCGTGGAAGATACCGAGTTCGTCGTTGCCAATCTTATTGACAAATCGGACGACTACGATCGCGACTCGCTGTGGTTGAAACTCGCAGAAGCCTTGCACGATGCTTGCAAATCCGTCCAGGCGCAAAAATATGTGCGGCGGGTCAAGCACGAATATATTGTCAGGACGAACCGCCGGTTGATGGCGCGTATTGAAGCAGGCAAAACGGAGGAACAGACTCCAATTCCAAGTGAGCAAGCGACGGCAACAGAAAAGTTGCGAACAGAAATGATACTGCAGCAGTTTGGAAAGAGCGAATTGACCAAAGAGCAGGCTTTGGTTGCGGCTGGGCAGAAGGATTCTGAAATTGAAGAGAATCTAAGGCTTGCCAGGGCGAAACCGAAGGAGCCTTCCAATGGGCAATTTGGTCCTTGGAACCAGGAAGGTGAGCTCGCCAAAATCCGTACCCAGGCCTTCGAAGTGTCAGCCCTTTATCGTTTTGCTGGTGAACAGGAAAAAGCCGACGCAGAGTTGGCCGAAGCAGTTAAGGCCTTCCATGGCGTCGTCACAGAAAATGCATTTATCGCCAAACTGACGCTTCACGAGCATCTCAATGAACAGGTGCGCTATGGTGATCTCAAAGGCTTGCAGGCAATCGCTGAGGAATTCGAACCTGAAATCTGGGATAAGTCAGCCGATTGGATTGTGCTACTGTTCTCGCAGCAAGGAGAAGTTGACATCGCCGAAAAACTAGCCATACGTGTACTTCGTAGTCCAACGATGTTCGGGACTAGTAGCAAGTACAGTGCGAACCAGCTAATCAGCGGTTTTGTCGAAGAGAAATATCTTACTCAGGCGTACAACATTCTGCGTTCGGGCAAGCCTGAGATCGCGGGTCCAGCATGCTGGGAAGAAGCTGGACGACTAATGGTGGAGAAAGGACTCGGTCTGCTTCTTCAGACTCGCAAGTGGAGTCGGTCACTTCCTCCGATGCATCGTTTCTACATTGCTTTTGGCGCTGCGAAGCAAAGCAGAACGATGGGAGAATCAAAGTAGGCTAAGTGTTGTGTCAATTGGTCCCGCGATGCGACTCGATGGCTAGCCTCGTACTGTTAGAAGCTGCTTCCCGGCCAATCCGAGTTTATATAGAGGAATGCTGCGCTTACCGCATAAGCTTCACACATAGATGACGGAATATTACTTCAATTCCACGGTTACCGGGCGATGGTCGCTAAATTCATGGAGTCCGAAAACGGGCTCAACGGTGACGGATTGGACTCGGCCTAGCCAGCGTTGGGGAAGGTACACGAAGTCGCAGTGGAAGCAGGCCGCACGCGGGCCCTTGCCCCAGTTAAAGAGCAGCGTAGGGTGCGTTTCGTAGCCATGATGAACGTTGAGATGCATATGGCAGGCCGAGAATAAACCAAGTTCGTTCAGACGTCCGTTGACCACAAAGAAATCCGAGCCTGCACCCCGGATTTTGGGATCCAAGTTGAAGTCACCCAAAACGACTGTCGGCTTTCTTGCAATCCAGCTCGAGTAGAAGTCCAAGGTTGAGAGAACGTCCAGTTTGTAGCTTGGCTTGGGCTTGCCCCAGACTACCAGGATCTGGAACTGCTCGCCTTCATATTCGATCTCAGCGGCGATCGACTGACTTCCATCGGCGTGTTCTGGTCCTGGAGTTGCATTGCCCGAGTAACGGAGCCCAATCTGCTTCAGCTCGTCACCCCTAGATTGAAAACAGGAATCTGGCGGTTCTCCCTTCGTCACTTCCTGCAGCGCCAAAAAATCATCTTCTCGGCAGCCGTCTTCATTCGCTCCGTCGAAAGCCAACCCAACTGCCTGTCGACTTAATCTGCCATTGAGCCGCGACGCGTAAGCGGCCGGGCTTCTCGGGTGCATAGGAAGCGGCTAAAGCCTGCACTCCAGCGATTGCGCCCGAGGCCTTACGGCCGGCGGCTAAAGCCTCTACTCCAGCGCCCTGCGAAGGGGACAATTCTGATCGATAACGGCGTTGGCATCGCGATAACGCTCGAGCAGCCGTCGTGATCGTTCTGCCAGTTTGCGTCGGACTTCACGTCGCTGGCCTCTCACGCTGGGAATGCTCATGTCGTCGTATGCGGTTGTCTGATGACGCATCCACGCGATCACGGCCGATTCGGCTCGCTGGCTGATAGGAATCCGCTGAGTTCGTGCGACTGTACCGCTGCCAACGGGAGTCGCATGCTCGGTGACGGCTTTAGCCAACCGACCCGCCAAGTCACCGTGAGCCGCATCGAACTTCAAGAACTGCAGAATCGCATCATGGAAATCTTCGACGTATTCCTCTTGCTGTTTCTCTCTGCGCTTAACTTGCGTGGCACGACGGCGAGCGTACTGTTCCGTCGATCGTTCGGCGGCAAGCTCTTCCGCAATCCTTTCGATTCGTTCCGCAGGAGCCCATACGCCACGTGAAAACGTCCTGCGGCCTTTCTTCTCCTTCACGGTCCAGGTCGGCCAAGCTGCCTTCACTCGCCGCGTAAGCCCTGCGTCGCCGGGCGGTAACAAAGCCCAATCGCTAGGCACCTCCAGCTTGCCATCTTCCGTGAGCACCGTCCTATTGTTCGGACCAGGACGCACAATCCTTGTTTCGTGAGGCAATATATGTTCTCGTTCGAGTTAGATCGACCAAGTTGTCATATCAATATGCAACGTGATCCTATAGGTATCGTCCATATAGGTCCCTCTTGGTCGCTGCGGGTTGGGAGTCCACGACACTTCCGTCCCCGACTGCCGGTGGCACTTGTATACAGAAACGAAGATGCGTAGCTGGAGTTTCTCGAAGTCTACGAGAAAGCATACCGACTCAAGATGGGGGCCAGTCTGCAGATGGGGTTGCGTTTTCTGGCATCCAATCCGATTCCTTAACAAGTTGTACGTCGAAAACCTTCCAATCACCTGCTCGCCCTGTTTCAGTAGGCTTAACAACCCGTTAAAACTGTGAGTCTCTTGCGGTTCAACCTGTCAACTTTTCTATGTTTTGGGAGAAAGAAGATGAAGAAGAATGTTCTGAAATGCGCTTTCGCGTGTTTGGTAATCGTGGTGTTATTCCAGATTGGAATTGGGAACGCCCAAGCTGACATGATGTTTGATTTCGAGTTATTTTCTACCGGTGTTGATGATAATTGTGATGTCTTAACCGAGGGAACAACGGATACTCATTGGACGATAGCGGCTTCTCCTGGTGGTGCCGCAAACGCCATTGTTCAAACCCCGTTCGCCGGTTGGCTTGGTCATCAAACTAATTCCAGATGGATTGGCAGTACAACCAATGGGTCTGACTTTGTAACGCCGGGCACCTACGACTACGAAATGAATTTTGACTTAACCGGATTTGTTCCGGAATCTGCTGTTATTACGGGCAATTTTTTGTCGGATGATTCTGCAGAAATATTTGTCAACGACATGACAACCTCGATTTCTGGGGGCGGCTTTGTATCGCTAACGGCATTTACGTTGAACAGTGGAAATTCGACGTTCAATGCGGGAATAAATACGCTGCGGTTTCGTGTCAACAACGCCGCAGTCGGAGACAATCCTTCTGGCCTGCAAGTCGAATTCACGGCAGCCACAGCTATTCCGGAACCATCATCATTTGCACTGTTTGGTGTTCTTGGGCTCGGAATCTTCAAACGCCGTCGTTGATATGGCGTCCTGCATTTCCATTGTTTCCGATCGCGTTTGAGATGCCGGGGCTGAAGACATAAAGTCCTAGAATTCAACGTCCGAAGCCCCGTCATTGATCACGGAGAGTTTTTGCCAAACACCGTATGGGTCACTAGTGCCAGACGCTTCGTTCGGTTTGCGGATGTCGTAAATCGAAGCTAGATCGGCGTGGGAACAAGAATCTATGGTCTCGGATATGAAATGCACGGAGCCATCCAAAAAGGCTACTTGCAGGCCCCCACCGTGGATGCTGCTAAAATTGCCCAGGCACGAGCCGCTGCCTGCAGGTTCATAACCCGGCTTGCAAACATTGGGAGGCAGCCAGGTCGAGCCGGTAACCATGTAAATGTGGTTGCCCCCCGCCCAGTATGCCTGGCCATCCCACAAGCCTTCGCGACGATTCAATCGCGAAACAAAGTCTCCTCTTCGTTCGCCTAAGAGCATGGTGTTGCTCAACCCGTCGGTAACCTGCTTGAGTTTCACGTAATGTCCTTTCACCATCGCGCCTGTTCCAGTGATATTCGCGACCGTCCCACGCTCTCGACGGTAAATGATTCCTCCGGTCCTGGCGGCAAAGGGGAATGGAATATTTACCTCAATTGTTGGTGGCCTCAAGTTATAACCGTTCGTCCCAAAGCAGCCGATGTAGCTTGATGTTCCTCGACCCAAAAAGTCTGGGTTATTGCGATCAATTCGCTCGCGTTTGTCCGAGGGACAAAGGAATACGTCGATCGCGATGTTGTCGATGTCCTGTTTCAGTTCCGGGAATGGTGGCGGAGTCAAGATTGGCACTGAGAAGTTGACGCGTTGGTAAACGTTGCCTTGTTCAATGAAGGGGAGAATACAACTGCCCCAGCCGTGGCCTTTATAGATCCAGTTGATCTCAGGCCCGTGACGTTCAATCTCTCCCCAGCACATGCCTGGAGGAATATTGCGGTGCGCGCTTTCGTAATTCAGGATGCCCAACGAGAGTTGTTTCAAGTTGTTTGAACAGCTGATTCGGCGTGCCGCTTCCCGCGCGGCCTGTACTGCAGGTAATAACGTAAGCGCACGGTGAAGTACGGTTAGTTTTTGGTGGATCTGGCGCGTTCGGCTTTTCGAGCTTGAGCGATCTTCCATTGGTGGCTGGGATTACTTTCGAGCAAGCGTTCGGGGAGGAGATTGGAGAGGTCTTGTTCGTCGGAGATGGTGGGGAGGCGTGTAAGGATGTCTTTGAGATAGGCCCAGGGTTCGACCTCAAGATGTTTACAGCTGGCGATGAGCGAGGTGAGGATAGCTGCTCTGC
>JBCCEO010000307.1:0-8576 GCA_039030255.1 Planctomycetota bacterium
AAAGGAGTCGCAATCTTTGTCGAGGCGGCGAAGCTGGTAAACGAAAAGGGCGTTGAAGCGGTCTTTAAAATTGCAGGCGGGGCCGTCGACCACAACCCAAATTGTCTCTCTACTGAGGATATGAAGTCGCTTATCCAGGACTCCCCTGTCGAGTGGCTAGGTAAGGTTGACGATATGCCGTCGCTTTACGCGGAAGCTAATTTGATCGTCTATCCTTCCTACTATGGTGAGGGAATACCCAAGGTACTGCTGGAAGCAGCCGCAACAGGCCGTTGCATTATTACGACTGACCACCCGGGGTGTCGCGAGGCAATTCTAGATGGAAAAACCGGGATGCTTGTTCCTGTCAAGGACGTTGAAAAAACGGCAGCCGCAATGCAGGAGCTTCTAAAAGAAAGCGTGAAGCGAAATTCTATGGGGCAGGCAGCACGAACTTATGCGGCAGAGTGCTTTGATGTTAATCTCGTCGTAGCTCAAACCATAGCGGTCTACGACAAGGCACTTGCCTCCTAGATTAAGTGATTATTCGGAAAGCTCTTCCGCGTAGAAATATTGGGATTTTGCCCTTCTTTGAAGTTCATTCTGCGTTGATGTATCTGTTCTTAATGCGAATGGGAAAGGGAGAGCCAAGAAGGGAAAAGGATTAAAGTGTCAGAGATTCAGGCCTTGCGGGAGCAAATGTGTGTTACGGAGCGATATGCATATTTCGATCATGCGGCGGTCGCTCCCTTACCGTCTCCGAGTTCAGAAGCGATTGCCCTATACGCACGCGAAGCCGCAGAAATGGGAGACGCAGATTGGCCAAAGTGGGGACGGAAAGTGTCCGACCTGCGTGAGTGCGCGGCGAACCTGTTGGATGTTACGACCAACGAAATCGCGCTCGTAAATAGTACGACGCAAGGGATCAACCTTGTTGCCGAAGGAATGCCTTGGAACAACGGTGACAATGTGTTGATTCCCGAAAATGAGTTTCCTTCGAATATGGTTGCCTGGCAAAACCTGAAACGACGTGGAGTCGAAGTGCGGCGGGTCCCGGTAGCTCACAACGGAGCGATTACCGCAGCCACCTTTCGACCGTTCTTGGATGATCGTACTAGGGTCATCTCGCTTAGCTGGGTTGGCTATTCAACAGGTTACCGAGCAGACGTAGGCAGTATCGTGGAATTAGCTCATGCGCACCATGGGAAAAACGGGCCAGTGCTTGTCTGCTTAGATGCGATTCAGGGACTCGGTGCCTTCCCGCTGAACGTACGCGACTTAGACTTGGATTTCGTATGTGCCGATGGGCATAAGTGGATGCTTGGGCCGGAGGGAGCTGGTCTCTTTTACATAAAGTCCAAACACCTCGATCTGCTACAACCACTCGGATTAGGCTGGAACAGTTTGGCCGCTTCCGGTTTTCAGCCGTTTCGAGGCGGCGAACTCAAGGGGGCGTTGAAGCAAAACGCCTCGCGATACGAAGGTGGGGCGACGAACATTTCAGGAATGCACGGTCTTGGAGCCAGCTTGGAATTATTACTAGACATCGGCGTGAATTCGGAACCCTCAACGACTCAAAGGTGTATCTTGGACAACGTAGCGTCTCTGGAGAGGAAGCTAAGCAAGGTAAAACTGAAGGCGCATTTGCCTGTTGAAGAAGAGCACCGTAGCGGAATAGTTGGAATCACGTGGCCGGAGGCCGAGCAGGATGAAACACTGCTGATAAAAGCTAGAAACTTCTTGCTAGAGAACCGCATTGTGACAAGCGTCCGAGGGGGAAGGTTGCGTATAAGCACGCATGCGTATAACAATGAAGAGGAATTGGAACGACTGGTTCAGACACTAGTCGAATTTCGAAGTTAACGATTAGCCGAGGTTGGGCCAAGCATGTCCAGCGAAAAACGTGTAGCGGTTTACACTGGATCATTTGATCCGGTGACTTTGGGACACATGAATGTTGTCGAACGAGCAAGTACGCTTTTTGACGAGCTGGTTGTAGGGGTTGGTATTAACGCCGGAAAGTCTCCCTTATTTACACCCGAGGAAAGGATCGAACTTCTTGAGGACGTAACAGCTCATATTCCGAACGTCCAAATTGCTTCTTTTGAAGGGCTCGCCGTAACCTTTGTTCGGCAATGCAATTCACGTGTGATGGTGCGTGGTGTCCGTCCACTGACGGATATTGCAGGGGAATTCACAATGATGATGGCCAACCGGCAACTCGATAGTGAGATTGAAACTGTGTTTTTGATGTCAGACGAAGATTATTCCCATGTTTCAAGTTCTCTGATCAAACAAATTGTTCCACTTAGCAGCGATGATAAGCTGGCGAAATTTGTTCCAGCCGCGATTATTCCCAAACTGCGATCAAAGATGACTGGCTAAGTTTCCTCATCAAAACTGAGCGTTGAATCGCTTTTTCGAGGCCGCGATGCAGGAACATGAATACGAAGACAGCTGGCAAGCAAGGTCCGCTTCGGTGCTCTACCAAGGAGGATTTCGTCCACATGATCCTGCCTTCGAAACGGTGTTTGTATCCGCAAAGAGCTCGACGTTAATTGATGTCAATGGAGTGGAATGGATCGATCTAGTTTGCGGTTACGGTGCGCTGAACTTTGGGCATTCCAACGCAACACTTACGCAGGTAGCAACCAGCAAACTGCAAGAGATGGCCCATATCGGGGCTGCGGCGAGTATCCATTCGGTTATCCTAGCCGAAGCGCTAGTAACCAGACTTCAGGCTCACCAAGAGCAATGTGTGGTCTTCAATTCGAGCGGCGCACGGGCAATTGAAACCGCTTGGAAAGCTGCCGCATCGTATCGTTCGGGAAAGATCCTTGCCCTGTCCCCTGCCCTGCATGGCCGATCGATTGCAACTGCGGCACTTAGCGAGACGAGCAAAACGGTTCTTAGCTCTTTCTTTAGTTCACAAGTCCATCTTTGGCCATTGGAGAAATATCCAACCGGAGAATTGAGGTATGACCAATTAATTGCTTCTGAAATTGCTGATTACCTACAGCGCAAAAGAGACAGAGTATCAGCAGTATTGTTGGAGCCTGCACTCACAGCGCGAGGATATGTATTTCCTTGTGCTGAGTTTTTTCAGGCAATAAGAAAAGCGACAGCCGAACTCGGGATTCTATTGGTTGCAGATGAGATCCAGACTGGGCTGGGACGATGTGCTAAATTCTTGTTGTCGGCCGAACAAGGTTGGCAGGCTGATCTGACCGTGTTGGGGAAAAGTCTGGGAGGTGGCTTGTTTCCGATTTCGGCGGTTGTAGGCAGAAAAGATATCTTGCGAAAACTTCCTTCTGGCGTTGAGTCCGAAACCTTTGCGGGCATGCCAGCCGCTGCTGCCGTAGGAGCGGAAGTACTTCGGATGCTAGAGCAGGATGGCCATTTTGAAAAAGGTTGCGAGATAGCCAGGCTACTGTCGAACGCCCTGCAGAAGGCGTTGGGCCACGATGCTCAAATTCAAATAAGGGCAGCTAGCTGCGTAATCGAGTTTGCGATCGGAGATCGCTCCATCGAAACGGCCCAAGAATGGGCTCGTGATTTCATAGGTTTGTGCGGCGAGTGTTACCTTCGCGTGCAGTGGAGCGGAGCTCAGAAAACGCGAATAGTTCTATTACCTGCGTTGACAATGCGGGATGATGAACTGAAAACGTGCATTGAACGTCTAAGCTCCGTTTCAGCCTCCTTGCTGCAGAGGCGAGTTTGCTAAGGATCGCTGCTAGGCGGAATTTCCGGTAAATTGCCGAAGAAACTCGCTGCGGTAGGTGCTTTCGTCGACTGGGAAAATAGCTTCAAATCCTTGCTGCGAAACAGCTCCACGCTGAAAACGCTTCTTTTCAAAGATGGGTTGTTCCAGTCCCGTTACGGAACGAATCCAGCTTGCAACCACTTGGCCTTTGAGTGCGTAGAGCTTTTCATGAGACCATTCGGTGAGCTCGATAAAGGGAATGCCTTCTGCAATTTCAATGACACTCGGTAATGCGTAAGGACTAAACCCTTTAAAACCCAAGGACTTGGCCGGGGCAACGGATCGAACATGCCCGCGGCTTTGGCCACCGCTGTAAATAAGCGAGTGTTTTATTGCCGAAACGCCCCAGCCTTCTTGGTATAGCATCTGATTGTTCAGGACGCTGCGGATAGTAAGTTCGGGGTTCTCTTCGATGGGGTAGTCTTTCAAGTTTTCGTCGCCACCATCACCGTCGACGAGCCATTTGAAATCGGGGTAGCGCCGGCGAATTCCTTTGCACAGTGCAAGACCCATGGCGGCGGCTTGTATATCTAGCGGCTTGTAGTCCTCGACGACTCCTATTGTCTCACGCCAATCAATCTCGTCCGCACCCATTTCGATTGGCTCAAGAAGCATCTCGAGATCAAGACTATCAAGAAACTGACGTGCTTGGAGGAGGTCAGAACTGTTACCATCGACGCTCAGCGTAAAGGCTTTGAGTCTGGCTGGGTTTTCTCCACGCTGAAGTAGAAGTCGGTAGAGTACTAATAGAACGGATCCACTATCGATTCCGCCAGAGAAGAGAACACCAATTGGTTCGGTGTTTCCAATTGTATCGAGCCATTTCTCGCATTCTTGGCTTAGTCGTCCGATGTAGGCAGCTCCGATCGAATCGATATCTGAGGGCTGCTTGTTGGCGGCAGGATCAAAAAAACGGCTCAACGTTGGGTTGGGATCTGGACACCCGACCAAATGCAATTCGAGCACATGATGCGCGGGGACCATCCGCGTGTAGGAAGGGTGAAATTGGTCGTCTAAGCCATCGGCTGCAAGAGCTTCACGGATTTGATCAATCCGTTCTGCAATAATTAGACAAGGGCCTTCAGCCCGCTTGGCGAGGAAGTAACGCATTGGTCGGCCAATCGATCGTGCCAAACGAATGCGTTTGCCATCTCTCGCAACGATCGCAAATTGACCGTCGATTTCTGACACCTTAGCAGCATCTCCCGATTGAACACGAGCCTGTGCTTCTGCATAGCTCATATTCAAAAGGATATTTTCTTCTGGATTGATAAAGTCTATGACGCGTTCGATCGTGGTGATCGTGTTCATGTTGAACTCCCTGCGGTGCAATATTTTGCAGTATTGACTCGGCGTTTTTTGGTATCGGCCGTTTTCAGCGGCAGCGTTTGATAGGTCCCTGCTCGCAATTATCGCTACTTGGGGCTAGCGTTCAATAAGTGGGAAAAGCTACCACTTTGCAGACGATTAGATTATCAGGCGGATGAGTATGTCGACAATTATACGAGCTGTCCGGAAGGATGTCGGCTCGCTACAAGTGTAATGGTACGACGTAGCGACTCTCGAGCTCTGCGGGTTCATTCGGCGGGTCGATCCAAGGGATTTCAGCTTGGCGATCAAGCTGCTCGCGAATTTTTATTTTTGCAGATTCGACGAGCTGACTAAGAGCTTGACGGATCGTGGACGCTTCAACTTCGGTTAAGGTAAGATTAGCAGCTCTCGCGGTTACCGGATTGTTCTCTCGGACACGTACCAGTACCGTTAGATTGTATACTTTGGCCTCGCCATAAGATTCGATCGGCAGTTGGGAGGCACCCACTCCGCTCTGCGTCTGCGGATCTTGACTTCTGCTATTCTCTTTTGAGTTGGAAGACGATGTGCTCATTTCAAATCCTGTGAGCCTATTCATTCGAGTGGAAGCCGAGGGAAGACGATCTTGAATTTTCAACTTGTTGGAGTCAATTGCAATGAGGCGCGAACGCGTGGGATTCGAAAAGGCACTTGGCATTGATAATTCTTTGGCCTGCGCGGAATATCGTCATCGTTACTCAATTCGAATCTTGCTGAAAACTTGTTGACGCAACTTAACACTCTCAGATTTAGAGCATGCCGTTCCGAATGCGCGCAAAAAAAGAGAGGCAAGCAACTTGCCCCTCTTTTGGGAAATCTAAGATTTGGAACGACCCAATCAGAGTGACATCGGTGCAGTCTTTCCAATTGAATGGACTTCAAAGCCAAGATTGCCTAATGCCTTACGGTCGAGAACATTTCGACCGTCGAAAACGAATGCTGGTTGAGGCATGTTTCCGTAGATGCGCTCGAAATCCAGCTCCTTGAATTCGTCCCATTCGGTCATCACCGCGATTGCATGAGCATCTTTGGCCGCTTCATACGCGTCGGATACGACATTGACGTTGTCAATAAGGCTCTTTTTGTAAGCGCTTAATTCACCATTTTCGTCTTGCAAGACATAGGCAAGGTCATTGCGAATCTGCTGCTCGGAGACTTGCGGATCATAAACATCGATCCTGGCACGCTCAAGCAGGAGATCGCGGCAAACGTAAATTGCTGCAGACTCGCGAGTGTCGTTCGTGTCTTTTTTGAACGCCCATCCCCACATTCCAATCTTTTTGTCGGAAACTGTGTTAAAGAGAGTCTTAACGATCTTGGTCGCAAACCTTCTCTTCTGGTAGTCGTTCATCACGATGACTTGGTCCCAGTATGCTGCGGCTTCCTGCAAGCCGAAATGCTCGCACAGATAGACCAAATTGAGAATGTCTTTTTGGAAGCAACTGCCGCCAAAGCCTACTGAGGCTTTCAGGAACTTAGGGCCAATCCGAGAATCGGTGCCAATTGCTTTGGCGACTTCATCGACATCTGCCCCAGTTGCTTCGCACAGAGCCGAAATCGAATTGATTGAAGAAACTCTCTGCGCCAAGAATGCATTTGCGGTCAGTTTTGAAAGTTCACTACTCCACAAATTCGTAGTTAGAATTCGGTTTTCTGGAACCCAATTTGCGTAGACGTCGACAAGGGCTCTGATTGCTTTCTCAGATTCACCGCCGATGAGAACACGATCAGGAGTCAATAGATCCTGAACAGCAGTTCCTTCGGCCAAAAATTCAGGATTGCTAAGGACATCAAAGGAAGCGTTGTCCCCGGCGTTCGCGAGAATGCGTTTTACGGCTTCCGCTGTTCGCACAGGTAATGTTGACTTCTCAACAACGATCTTATGACCAGTGGAAACCTTGGCGATTTGGCGAGCACACTTTTCGATGAATTCAAGGTTTGCAGCTCGCCCTGCACCGATGCCAAACGTCTTGGTTGGTGTATTCACGGAAATGAAAATCATGTCCGCTTCTTGGATGGCTTCGTCAACGTTAGTCGAAAAAGTTAGGTTGCGTCCCCGAGCTTCTTGAACGACTTCATCCAGCCCAGGCTCGTAAACAGGTAGCTCGTCGGAATTCCAAGCATCGATTCTTTCTTGATTCAGGTCGACGACGTGGACCGGAATGTCCGGACATTGTTTTGCGATCATGGCCATGGTTGGACCGCCAACATAACCCGCGCCAATACAGCAGATTTTCATTTTTCTTTAACCTTTGATTTTGCCCAGTTCTATATTCGGGCCTCAATTGCCGCGAATTCTGTTGGTGTTGTGCACCCGTTAAAATTGGGAAACTCAACCTCCAAGTCTAGAATACCGAAAAGCTTCATTTTTGAATAAAAGTGGCTGACCTAAAAAATTTTGGTTTTATGCACCCAAGAGGAAGGCTTTTGACGTAGTGGTGCGTATGAAACTCAGCCTGAGCTCTCGCCAAATTTGGTGTCGAATGCTCAAAACACGCGTATTCACTCGGTCATCCTGTCTTGGGGGATGTGATCAAGCGATGCGCTCGCGCTCAGCCAGAGCAAGGTCGTGGGATACCATAATCCTTACCAACTCCTGCAAATCTGTTCGCGGGCACCAGCCGAGAATTTGCTTTGCCTTAGAGTAATCGCCACGCAGATTGTTGACTTCGGACGGTCGCAAATGACGTTTATCTACTTCCACATAGTCTTGCCATCGCAGGTCGAGCTGCCCGAACGTTTGGGTCAGGAAGTCACGGATTGAGAACATTTTGCCCGTTGCGATAACAAAGTCGTCTGGTTGTTCATGTTGCAGCATCATCCACATGGCTTCGACGTAGTCCTTTGCGTAGCCCCAGTCACGCTTCGCATCGAGGTTGCCCAAATAGAGTTTTTCTTGAAGCCCCAATTTGATCCGAGTTGCTGCTCGAGTAATTTTGCGTGTGACAAACGTCTCGCCTCGCCTCGGCGACTCATGATTAAAAAGAATACCGTTGCTGGCGAACAAGTCATAACTATTCCGGTAGTTCACCGTCTGAAAATATGCATAAGCTTTTGCGCAACCGTAGGGCGATTGTGGATTGAAAGGCGTCTTCTCCGTTTGCGGTGATTCAAGCACATCCCCAAACATTTCCGACGAAGAAGCCTGATAGACCCGAACTTGTTTCTTGCTACTCAGCTTGCGAGCTGCTTCGAGTACGCTCAGCGCACCAACTGCGTCAACCATCAAGGAATAAACGGGCTGTTCAAAGGACACTTTGACGTGACTTTGCGCACCAAGATTGTAGATCTCGTCTGGCTCTAAATCTAAAATCAAATTGGTTAGACTCTGGCCATCGGTAAGATCGCCATGGTGCAAATGCAGCTGTGGTTCATTGTGGCTGTCTTGAAAGAGATGATCTATGCGACCTGTCGTTGAGCTGCTCGATCTTCGGAGTAGTCCATGTACCTCGTAGTTTTTTTCGATGAGCAACTCCGCCAGATA
>JBCCEO010000308.1:0-8536 GCA_039030255.1 Planctomycetota bacterium
AATTTTTTCAAACTTTTATTAATCCACACGACTCCGAACAGACTTTTGAAAGTGCGTGGACCCAGTTCGCTTCCGAAGCAATATCGCGATCCGAACTGGTGGATCAGTTTTCGCCCCCCAACGAAGAGCCGATTGTTGTTCCACGATTCAAGAACGGCATCGTCTTTTCAGCGGTCGAATCCTTCTTTGGGTTGATTCAGGAAAGTGTAGAAGCAGGCTCGAGCTTTCTCTTTGAAACTCACCCCGGTCCAGACGATGAACCAGCGACGCACCCCAAAGCAATTTTGACAACCTTTGCGTTTGGTGTCCTTCCCACGGTCATCTTTTTCGCGGCCCTGATGAGCGTTTTGTATTATCTTGGAGTGATGCAAAAGTTGATTCGTGCCATGGCTTGGGTCATGGAAAAAACCCTGCGAACCAGCGCGGCAGAAAGCATGGCCGCTGCAGCGAACGTACTGGTCGGACACACCGAGGCTCCCTTGGTCGTGAAGCCATACGTTCCTCAAATGACGCGCAGTGAACTCAATGCATTGATGGTCGGCGGTTTTGCCACGATTAGCGGTAGCCTGATGGCCATCTTTGCAAACATCGGAGTGAGCGCGGGACACCTGCTCACTGCCTCGCTGATCTCGGCACCGGCTGCTTTGGTCATAGCTAAGATTCTGCAACCAGAAACGGAAGACACTACGGATCTTGCGGTGTCCGAAGCCAAGATGGAAAACGAGGCCTGCAATGTCATCGAAGCCGCTGCCAATGGTGCAACGGAAGGAATGAAGTTGGCGTTGAACATTGGTGCGATGCTCATTGCCTTTCTGGCCCTCATCATGTTCTTGGATATTTGCCTGCAAACCATTGGCGGATGGATCGGACTTGAGATCTCACTGAGCCTAGTTTTTGGAGCATTCTTTTATCCCTTTGCATGGATCATGGGCATTGCTGCTCAAGACTGCTGGATCGCAGGCGATTTGCTCGGCAAGAAGCTAGTCGTCAACGAGTTCTTGGCCTACATCGAAATGTCGAGTATCCCAACACGAACTGGCGACAATACGGAAGGTATCAGTGAACGAACGCGCACGATTCTGACCTACGCGCTCTGTGGCTTTTCTAACTTTGGTGCGATTGGAATTCAGCTTGGCGGAATTGGTCCGCTCGCACCTGATCGCAAATCCGACTTGGCTCAACTTGGCCTCCGCGCAATGTTTGGCGGTGCTATCGCCGCTGCTATGACAGCTTGTATTGCCGGCATTTTTTACGGATTGCTAGCCTAAGAGACGTTAGCATCGCGAGGCCTGCGTGCCAGACGCCTTGAAGGCCCAAGTTGTAAAACCCGCAAAATGCAGCGCGGTGCCAATGACCTGGCTGAAAGAACTGGCAATCAGTCTGGAATCACCTCTTCATACGACGATGGCAATTTTTGCTGCGCGATCCATTCTTACTTTTGCAAAGATTAAGCTGGGTTGCCATCACTTCAGGATGAACAAACTTGGAATCAGGGAAGGGATTACCATGTTGTTGCGTAAAGGATTGCTGCTGGCGTTCTTGTCGATAGCTCTAGGCGTGCCGGCTGCGAGAGCGCAGGACGGAATTCCAATCCTAAATTCGGCCGGCCGCTACCTTGGAGTTGGCTGGAGTCGCCATGGCTACCAGGCGGCTGGCAATGGTCAATTCCGCATCGTTCGTGCGCGGCACCCCCAGCAAAACTACCCAAGTCGGCATTTGTCCTATCCCTACAGTCCCGGCTATCAACCGATTCGGCCAAGCTATGCAGGTGCGGGACAACAACCCGCGCCGATGCTCGCTCCGGAACAAGTAAGGCCCCAAGCAGAGACAAAAGATCCTGGGCCGCCACCGGAATGGTTGCAGCGTTACTTGCAGCAGAAAGAAAATGGTGGAGCAGAATCGATTCGTCCAGAACCAGAGCCTCTGGAGCCGCCAGGCCGCATTCCAGACAATGACGCAACCATGCTGCTTGAGAAGGAAACGGAAGATCGTAGCCCCAGTGATCTTGGAAACCTCCGAGATCTTGGCCGAGAAGACCAACTGGTTTCGCCAAACAAATTGAATCCCGAACCTTCGTTGGACCAACGAATCGAATCCACACTTGCTCCTAGCCCAAGCGAAATGAAGGAAGACCTACTGATTGACGATGCTGAAGACGACTTACTGCTTCAGGAAGACAATATGGACGACTTGCTGCTTGAGGCGGATGACGAGGACGACTTGCTTCTCGAGGAGGACGACGAGGACGACCTGCTGTTGGACGAAATCACGAGTCGGTCCACCGATGGCAAACGCAGTTTGTTTCGTCAGATCAGCACGCGAACGATATATCTGCGAAAATAGAGGAAAATTAGCCCATTGCTGCTACAGCTCTTTTCGAAAATTACAGAGTGGCCAGAATGTTGGTCGAGCACGGCGACGAAGCGTGCTTGGGCAAAAAGATTCAAACTAAAAGGAAGATGAGAAAGTCGAACCATGCTTCAGAAAAGCCTTGTATTACTTAAACCCGATTGCGTCGAACGACGTCTTATGGGCCAGATTATCGCACGCTTCGAGGCCAAGGGCCTAAACATCGTGGCTATGAAGATGTTGCGAGTGACACCTGAACTGGCGAAACAACACTATGCCGAGCACGTGGAAAAGCCCTTTTATCCGAGCCTTGAAAAGTTCATTACTTCCGCTCCGATCGTGGCCATGGCTATCGAAGGCCTTGATGTGATCCGGTTGATTCGCGACATGCTAGGTGCTACGAACGGATTAAATGCTGCTCCCGGAACGATTCGCGGTGACTTTTCCGCCTCGCGGCAGATGAACCTAGTCCATGCATCTGACAGCCCCGAGAGCGCCAAGCGAGAACTTGGGCTCTATTTCGACGCGAATGAAATCTGCGCCCACGAACTGTTGGTAACACCCGCGTTGCGGGCTGAGGACGAAGCCTAGGTCGGAGCGAAATGCTAGTTGGCATTTCCAAACAACCAAGCGATCAACTGGCGCAGGGCAAATCGAGTTTCACTTTAAGGTTGGACGCCTTTCCCTCGAACAAAAAATATCGGTGCTTTTGCAGCGCAAAAGTCAACCAAGCTTGAAACTCTGATTTGCCTTGTACCCTGGCGAAACTAACAAGCATCCTTCGGCCTGATGATATCCTCAATGGGCCGATTGAAGGAAATGTTGCAGGAGCAAAAATTCCTTATTTTGCCACGTGGCACGGAAGCACCCAACGGGCAACCATGATTATCAACCTCGGCTACTTTCTCGACTCCGGTGCCTCTTATGTTCGAGTCCAAGCGCCGGCCAAAGTCAATCTGTTTCTTGAAATTCTCGGCAAACGTGAGGACGGGTACCATGAGCTTGAAACCCTAATGTGCCCAATTTCTCTCTGCGACTCTTTACTGGTCGAGAATGCGGATGATGGTGAAATAACTATAGATCTCGACCTCCCCACCACTGCGGTCTTCCGCAAAAACATTGCAGATGGTGACGATCCGGCTTGGAACATCCCGTCAGGACCTGAGAATTTAGTTTTCCGAGCTGCTGAAAGACTCCGTTCCATATTAGACGTAAAAGCTGGAGCAAGAATCAGCCTCACGAAACAAACACCTGCATCTGCTGGGCTTGGCGGTGGAAGCAGTAATGCGGCCGCTGCACTTGTTGCGTGTTGTCACCTCTGGTCAGGCTGGAATCGTGCTGCGGTGACGCAGGTCGCCAATGAGATTGGCAGTGATATTGCATTTTTCCTCGGGGATACGAACTCCATTGGACTAGCGCTGGGCACAGGCCGTGGGGAGAAATGCGAACAAATAGCGGCCCAACCCAAGCTTTCGTTCCTGCTGACACACCCACCATCTGGGTGCTCCACCAAGGACATATATCAGGGGTATCAACCAACATCGCACATTCGCCAATCCGAGAAAATTGTGGCCACATGTAAAACTGGGCAATATCAAATGATTGGCGCTGAGATGTTCAATGCACTACAATCATCTGCTAGCAAGACTACTCCGTGGATTGATCGACAGTTGGATCTCATGCGGAGTTTTGGATATGAATATGTATTGATGAGCGGCAGTGGCTCGAGCTGTTTTGCATTGCAAAGCACCTCAGGCAGCCCGGATGAAGACGACGAACGAATAAAGGAATTCCAGAGAGTCGCCAACGAGCAAGGAATTGGTCGTATATTTCAAGTGGACGCATGGTTCGCGCCATCTATTGAACACCAACTTGCTTCAAGACAATAAGGCGATCACTGAGTGCAAACGATTTAGCACGGGAGCTACTACGTGGATATCACTGAAGTGCGCATTAAGCTGATGGAATCATCGGAAGATCGACTCAGAGCTTTTTGTTCCATTACGTTTGACAACTGCTTTGTCGTTCGTGACCTGAAGATAATCGAAGGCAGCCACGGTCCCTTCGTCGCGATGCCTAGTCGCAAACTGACCCATCGCTGCAATCGCTGCGGCTGCAAGAATCATATCCGCAGCAACTATTGCAACAACTGTGGCTCAAAAGTGCGAATGAGCAGGCATCAATCCGACGAGGATGCACCCAACAAGCTTTACGCGGATGTGGCGCATCCGATAAACCAATCCTGCCGAGACGAAATCCAAGATCACGTCGTGGGAGAATACGAACTTGAACTGGAACGTGCTAAAGAGCCTGGCTACGTGAGTCGCTACGATGATCCTTACGAGATCATCGAAACGAAAACAAGCTCCTTCAATTCAGGCTCGGCGAAGCCCTCTTCCTCAGAAAATGCACCTGCAGGCAAACCTTCAGTAGTCCCGAATCCGCACCTCGAAAAACGCGACAATTCGGGAGCTCGCGAGAACATCTCGCCCAATTCATCCAACTCTGGCGAGTCGGGACCATCTTAGAAACTGATAGGCGTGTGTTGCACCTTTTGACGCAATTTCCCAAGAGCGCAATTTCCCAAGAGCGCCTCTGAAAGCGCAACCGAATGCATCAAATCGCGAGCAAAAGATATTCGGCGTGGGAGGATCAGGAAAGCGCAGCGCTTCAATGTTTCTGAGCCGTGCTTCGTCCGAGGCCGACTTGCCAAAGCACTTGCTTTGGCTATTTCTTTTTCTTCGCGGGCTTCTTTTTCGCTTTAGAAGCTGCGGCGGCTTTCTTAGCCGGCTTCTTAACAGCCTTTTTCTTTGCGGCCTTCTTTGCAGACTTTGCCGCCTTCTTCTTACCACCAAACGCCAAGTCCCAGCCGCTTGCGTACTTTTCGTTCGAGCCAACGCGGGTAATGGTCATAACTTTATTGAACTCCAAAAAGGGGTTTAGTATTGGAACAGCACGAGAACAACTCTTTGCTCCCGCCATCTAAAGGCGACAATTTGAAATCTCCGTTTCAAAAATCGCCGAGGCGCCTACGGCCTCCAGTTTTTCCATGCAGGCCACAACGTCCTTGCGCAGCACCATGACGCGTACCGAGCACCAGTCCGATTCCTCCAGCGAATTAATCGTGGGAGAATTGAAGCCCGGGGTAATGCTTTCGGCCTCGTCAAGCCGATCTCGCGGCACATTGTATTCCAACAAGGAATAGTCCCGCGCAATGACAACACCTTGCAATCGCCGCACGATGCGATCCGCCGTCTCTGGAACCCGACATTGCGGGCTTTGAACCAGAACCGTCTCGTAACTGCCAATATCTGTCAGGATCCTCAAGCGATTGGCGGCTAGAGTACTCCCCGTTTCGACGAGATCCACAATTGCATCAGCCACACCCAGCGAAATCATGATTTCGACAGATCCTGAAAGTTCAACCAGATGAGCGTCAGCATCGTGCTTGGACAAGAATGCTTTTGTAACCTTGGGGAAGCTAGTCGCAATCCGTTTGCCGCTAAGCTCTCTAGGATCATGGATGGGCGAATCTTCGGGCACGCAGACACTCAACCGACATTTACCGACGCCAAGCTTGAGAGGCATATCCACGGACTGCTCAGCTTCTTCAACCAAGTCGCTTCCAGTAATGCCAAGGTCGATGGCTCCTTCGGCACACAATGTCGGGATATCGTCAGTGCGCAAGAAGATAATATCAACGGGAAGATGACTTACCCGAGCAAATAGAGTTCGCTCCTGGCGACGAAATTTAACCCCAGCCTGACGAAGCAAGCCAGTCGCGAGCTCGCTGAGCCGCCCCTTGCTAGGAATTCCGATTCGAAGATTCTGGGACATTGAATTTTTTAACCGACAACTAATTTCGCATCACTATTTCGAGCGATTTGCTTTTTCTGTTAGACCTGAAACACCGCTTCTTCGCTGCAGTTCGTTTCTCAATTCATCCACTGAGACCTGCTTGGAGCCAAGCAGCACCCAAAGGTGATAGATTAGGTCACATGCCTCGTAGACCAAGTGGTCATTATCACCATCGACAGACTTTTCGGCCGCATCAACAACTTCCGCTGCCTCTTCCAAGATTTTTGCCCCCATTTTCGGGACTCCTCCCTCGAGCAGATGCGTCGTATACGATCCTTCAGGCATCTCAGCCACCCTGCGGTGGATTTCTGCCATAAGTGTATCGAAAGTGTCGCTCATCGTAGAATTCTTCTCAGTGCTTTCGAGCCGTGAGCAGCGAATCCGCCTCTGCCAATTTCGCGGTTGCTGATATTCTTGTAATAGAAATGATACTCGTGATTGAAGGCCACGAAACTCCAAACGAAAAAGTTATAACATTATCGAATTGCTCAATTGAATGAAGGGAGTTTGGCAACAAAGAAATGAATGATACGGAGCCCGAAAATCTGCCCGAAGCAACGCAGGATCAATTCCCGAAGAGTTTCGACAACTGGATTCACCCACCCCTTACTGGCTGCTTGTTTTTGACCGGAGCTACCGGCAGTGGCAAAACTCCACTTGCCCTGGCAGTTGCCGAAGAGCTGGATGCAGAAATCATCTCCTTGGACTCCATGGCCATTTATCGAGGTATGGATATTGGTACGGCAAAGCCTAGTAGACAGCAGCAACAGTCGATTCCGCACCACATGCTGGACATCGTTGATCCAACGGAAGCCTTTAGCGTTTCGAGTTTCGTCGTCGAAACTCACCGCTGCGCCAGAAAGATTCTTGATTCCGGCAAACGTGTGCTCGTTTGCGGCGGGACCCCACTGTACTTAAAAAGCCTAATTCGAGGCCTTTTTCTTGGCCCCGAAGCTGACTGGGATTTTCGCAACTCGATCGAGGAAGATTTGAAACGATACGGTCAGGATGCAATGCTGGCCCGTTTGGCACAAGTCGACCCAATTCTGGCCGACAAACTGCACCCTCATGATCATCGACGGATTATACGAGCTCTAGAAGTCGCTAAACACACGGGGAAGCCATTGTCGCACTGGCAGGAGCAATTCGACATTCCCGCCGATAAAACTCAATTTCCTTCTGCCGTACTTTCCATCGATCGAACATGGCTGCATCAGCGTATTAACGAACGAGTAGATTCCATGTTGGCTGCTGGCTTGGAAGCCGAAGTCAGGTCACTTCTGAAAAAACACGAAACACTTGGCCGAACGGCGGCCCAGGCCGTGGGCTATCGCGAAATGATCGATTATGTCGAGCAGAAAACCTCTCTCGAGGAAGCGTCCGAATTGATCAAGGCCCACACCCGGCAGTTTGCGAGACGCCAAGAAATATGGTTCCGAGGACTGACCGAATTGCAACCCATTGAAGTAAAACCCGGCAAGCCAATGGAAGAAATGGTCGCCGAGATTACTGCCGTTTTTAATGCGAACTGACCTCTGCTGCCCAGAATTTTGACAACCTGAGAATGTGAACTTGGCATACTTTACGATCCCTTGGTTAGCGATACTAATCCTAGGCATACTTTGGTACTTGATTTCTCTTTGGAGAAGCAGCGAGTATTCGGCGTGGGAAAACTTCCTCTATGCACCGACCTTTCTCATGGGCCGGCTGCTATGGCGAGTCCAATTCACCAATGAAGCGCCTGAAGAATTGCAGGCGGGAGGCCTTCTAGTTGCGAACCATCGCAGTAGCGTCGATCCATTTTTCGTTCAACTCGCCGCCCGCCGTCGCGTTCATTGGATGGTTGCAAAAGAATACTGCAACCACTTTTTGTTCGGACCTATCCTGAAGCTCTGCCAAGTCATTCCAACCAATCGCAGCGGAGTAGACACGGCCTCAACAAAGCTTGCCATTCGCATGACTAGCGAAGGCAGATTGGTCGGTATGTTTCCTGAAGGAAAGCTGAATAAGAGCAAGGCACCCCTGCTTCCAGTTCGAAGCGGAGCGGCCGTGGTCGCGACGCAAGCTGGTGTTCCTATCATTCCACTTTACATTGAAGGCAGCCCCTATCGACGTACCGTCTGGAGCCCAATATTTATGGCAGCCAGGGTTCGGATTACTTTTGGGACTCCCATTCCAACGGCAATTGATCAAACCGAAAACAAGGCCGATTCAGCGGCTGAAGACAAGACAAAACGCGACGAAAGTACAAAGCCTGATGATTGCGCGGGGGCACCACAATTGAACCTTCAGCAACTCTTCCAGTATTTTCGACATTTTTGGCGCTTTC
>JBCCEO010000309.1:0-8535 GCA_039030255.1 Planctomycetota bacterium
CAAGAAGGAAGAACGCCTTTTCTGGGGTTTCGCAGCAGCTGTGACTGGTACGGCGGTAGGGAACTCACGGTTTATGTCGTGTATAATGGCTTGGCCGTCCCCACGGAAGGGTCCGTGGCCGCCGTTTTGTTCAATGACACGTTCAGTCTTTTGTGCCAGCTTGGCAATGAGCTCCGACAGGGTTAGATGCTTGTCCTTCACATCAGGACTATCCTTGGGAGCGAAGCTCTCCGGATCAGCTACATCCTGGTCATTCTGGTAAGCTGAGTATTGCACAGGTCCATTCGATTCCAGCTCATGTTCCAGTTCAATCATCTTTTGGACTTCGTCATCCAGGGTTGCCTCTTCTTCAGCTTCAACAACAGGAAATTGATCGACAACAACAACTATGTCTTCTTCATGATAATCGTCGCTTGCGTGTTCATTAACATTGGCAATATTGACATTGTCTTCTTTGTCAGTCACTGTTACACCAATGACCACCATCGCAATATTCTTTCTATACTCGATCACGTGGGTAGGCCCAAAGATGGGTAGAAACGCAGCGGCGGGTAGTCGAATCGATGAAGTGATAGTACCGAATCTACATCGATTACCCGGCACTGTGACGGCGAACGCCAGGCTTGCGCAATCCAACTGAGATAGCGAACGCAACTGCGTCCGCAAAGCATGAAGCACCGATCTTCGACATGACGCGATTTCGATAGGTTTCGACCGTTCTTAAGCCGACCTCTAATTCCGATGCAATTTGCTTGTTGAGGTACCCGCTCGCAAGCAAGCGAAGAACTTGTAGTTCGCGGTCAGACAGCGCATCAAGCTTCGTTTGCTCAATGGCTTTACGAACCAGCTCGTTACGACTATTTCGATACTCTTCGCAATACCTTTCGGTCCTCGCGATCAACTTAGGCCCGTGGATCGGTTTCTCAAAAAGATAAGAAAATCCTAGGTCAATGGCCTTCATAGTCAGGTCAGGTGTCGCTCCGCCAGTTACCATGATGGCTGGAAATTGGCAGCCAAGATTCTTGAGTTCGGAGAAGGTCTCTAGGCCGTCAATTTCATCCATGAACTCGTCGAGCAAGACGCAGTCGTATGGAGTTCCCTGCTTCGCTCTTTCCAAAAAAGCGCTTGGAGTGGCAAAGTCTTCAACCTGATAACCCGCATTCTTGAGTAACACCACGATGAGCCTGCGAACATCATCATCATCATCCACCACGGCGACGCAAAAAGCGCCATCCATCATTGCTTGTGAGGGTTGCAACGGTGTATCTAGTGCGGTCATATCTTGCTCTGCCTACCTTGAAGAACTGAGAGGTGTCCCTTCGTGAAGGTATGAAGTTGGCTATACGCTGAGTAGCTGAGTTCCCCAATTCTGAGGAAGTTGACGGTAAATACTGACAAATCGCAGCCATAATGAACCTGTTTTTAAGCGAAATAGTACGAATGATCAATGAAAAAGTGATTCCCATACAAAGAATGCGCTTTGTCGCAACATTCTTCACGGCGTGTCTTTTGCTCGCCAATTCTGCTCGTGCAGAACGTCCGAATGTCGTCGTATTCTTGACCGACGACCAGGGTTGGGGCGACCTGTCAGTTCATGGCAACACAAATATAGCAACTCCAAGAATCGATTCATTGGCGCGAGAGGGTGTCTTATTTGATCGCTTTTACGTTTGCGCAGTTTGCTCGCCGACGCGCGCCGAGTTCCTAACGGGACGCTACCATGCACGAAGTGGTGTGTATAGCACTTCCGCAGGGGGCGAACGAATGGACCTCGACGAGAAAACCATTGCCGACACGTTCCGCGCTGGAGGTTATCGCACGGGAGCATTCGGGAAATGGCACAATGGCATGCAGTATCCCTACCATCCCAACGGCCGTGGCTTTGATGAATACTATGGATTCTGTAGCGGGCACTGGGGCGACTATTTTTCACCGCCATTGGAACGCAATGGCCAGCTTGTGCAGGGCGAAGGATTCTGTGTAGACGACTTTACGAACCAAGCCATGAAATTCATGGAAGCGTCAGTCGCAGAAGATAAACCCTTCTTTGCTTATCTGCCTTACAACACGCCGCATTCGCCGATGCAAGTTCCCGATGAATTCTGGAATCGTTTCAAGGACAAGGAGCTCGCATTGCACAATCGCGAGCCGAACAAAGAGAATCCAGCTCACGTCCGTTGCGCTTTGGCGATGTGTGAGAATATCGATTGGAATGTCGGCCGAGTGCTCGACAAACTGCAGGAACTTCAAATCGACGACAACACCATCGTTGTATACTTCTGCGATAACGGTCCAAACGGCGTGCGGTGGAACGGCGATATGAAAGGCCGCAAAGGTTCGACCGACGAAGGAGGCGTGCGCTCTCCTTTGCTCATCCGCTGGCCTGATCAATTGGAGGCTGGACGCAAAGTAACACCGATTGCCTCCGTGACCGATCTTCACCCAACCTTGGCCGCACTATGCGGCATCGATGTAGCTAGCGAAAAGACGCTCGACGGAATCTCGCTCGCGAGTCTGCTGCTAGATCGCGAAATGGACACGATGCCAGATCGTATGATCGTCAATCACTGGAAAACGAAGTGCAGTATTCGAAATCAACGTTTTCGTCTCGGAACTCAAGGAAAGTTGTTTGAGATCGCCACGGACGCTGGACAGCGTGTCGACGTCAAAGACAAGTTTCCTGGCGTGGCAAAAGAGCTGATGCAACGCAAGCAAGCGTACTTGGCGGAAGTTCAAGGATGGAACAACGACTCGCGTCCATTCCTGATTGGTCATCCCGATTACTTGTACACGCAAGTCCCAGCCCGCGACGCTACGGGAACTGGCAAGATCAAACGCTCTAATAAGTTTCCTAACTGCTCCTATCTATTCAACTGGACGAGCACTACCGAGAGGATCCAATGGGAAGCACAAGTAGGAGCATCCGGAAGGTACAGAGTCGAGTTGCAATATGCTTGCAAGCCCGAAAATGTGGGCGGCTCCTACGAATTGCGTTTCGGCGATGCGAAACTTCCCTTCAATATCACCGAAGCTCATGATCCGCCGTTGCGAGGAATGGAGCACGATCATGTCGAGCGGATCGAGTCTTATGTTAAAGATTTCAAGTCCATCGAACTCGGTACCGTCGAGCTAGAGGCCGGAAGTGGTACACTGGAGATCGTCGCGAATTCCATTCCTGGGGAAGAAGCATTCGAATTCCGATTGCTTATGCTAACTCGGATCGAATAACCCGCCGCTTAATACAAGTCAGCGCTTAGTATCCGAGCTTTCTGATCCTAGGCCGAATTTCTTTGAACCGCATGCTTGGAGAGTACTCAATGCGCCGCTTGTTGATTTGTTCTTTGGTCGCAGTCCTGCTGGCCGCACTGACTTTCGAAAATCCTTTGCTCGCGGAGTCAAACTCTCCTGGAGCGAAGACGACTACGTCCACTGCGAAGCGACCGAATATCGTCTTTATCTTTTCCGACGATCATGCTCCGCATGCGATCAGTGCATACGGTTCGAGCATCAATGAGACGCCCAATCTTGATCGAATTGCCAAAGACGGTGCGCTCTTCCGGAATTCCTTCTGTGCTAATTCCATCTGTGGTCCTTCACGAGCTTGTATCCTGACAGGCAAGCACAGCCATTTGAATGGATTCCTCCGAAACGGAAATCGTTTCGATGGCAGCCAAACGACCTTTCCCAAGCTTCTGCAAGACGTGGGCTACCAAACCGCCATCATTGGGAAATGGCATTTATCCAGCGACCCGACCGGATTTGACCACTGGGAGATCCTGCCGGGACAAGGCAGTTACTACAACCCAGACTTTATTCAGATGGATCGCAAGCGAAAGAAGTACGAAGGTTATTGCACGGACATTATCACCGAAAACACCTTGCAATGGCTCAAGGAAACTCGAGATCCAAACAAGCCATTCATGCTAATGTGCCAACACAAGGCACCGCACCGGAACTGGTCGCCGCCGCCACGCTACTACGATCTTTACAAATACGATCTGCCAGAACCCAAGACACTGTTTGATGACTACTCTGGCCGCAGCAAACTCCTCCAGCAGAACGAAATGTCCTTGAAGGATCATTTCTTCTGGGGACACGACATGAAGTTTCACGCGCCAGCCATGTTCCCCGAGCATTTTGACGGCCGGCTCGGCAACGGCGAGTATCGTCGTATGACGGACGAACAAAAAGATCTTTGGGATGCACACTATGAACCGGAGAATCAGGCTTTTATCAAACAGATGGAGGCTGGAGAGCTATCCGATGAAGACGTTTTGCGATTCAAATACCAACGCTACATCAAGACATATCTGGGCTGCGTTCAAGCTGTGGACGATAGTGTCGGCGCGGTCATGGATTATTTGGATGAAGCAGGAATAGCGGAAAACACGATTGTCATTTATTCCTCCGACCAAGGCTTCTACTTGGGCGACCATGGCTGGTACGACAAGCGGTGGATGTTTGAAGAATCGCTGCAAATGCCCTTCTTGATCAAATGGCCAGGCGTCTTAGGAGCTGGAATTGAATCCACAGCGCTCATTCAAAACATTGATTACGCCCCGACATTCTTGGAGTTGGCCGGCGCTGAGATTCCTGCAGAGATGCAAGGCAGAAGCATGGTACCGCTGCTGAAGAATCAGGCTGTACCAACCGCGAATTGGCGGGATGCGATCTATTACGCCTACTATGAGAACGCAGCTGTGCATAATGTTCCAGTGCATGATGGAGTTCGCACTGATCGTTATAAACTCATGTTCTTCCCGCGAGGTCGAGAATGGAACTTATTCGATTTGCAAGAAGATCCGGATGAAATGCAAAGCGTTCACGCGGACCCGAAGTATGCAGCAGTCTTGGCAGGATTGAAGAAGCGTTATCAGGACTTGCGCAAGTTTTACGATGTCAACACGGCCGTCATTCCGGCTACCCGCGGGGACGAAGAGCGATGGCGAAAGCGTGATAAGGAAATCTCGGACAAAGCGAAGAATGGCGATGCCGACATTGCATTCATTGGCGACTCGATCACCCAAGGTTGGGAAGGACGTGGGAAAAGCGTCTGGGAAAAGTACTACGGGGAACGCGAAGCGATTAACCTCGGGATTGGTGGCGACCGAACGGAACATGTCATCTGGCGACTGACTCACGGCAATCTGGGCAAGATCAAGCCCAAAGTCGCTGTGCTAATGATTGGTACCAACAATACGGGGCATTTCTTGCAAGAGCCAACCGAAGTCGCTGCCGGTGTGGAACGCATCCTAGAAATTTTAAAAGAACGATTGCCGGAAACCAAAATTCTCATGCATGGCGTCTTTCCGCGCGGTCCAAGCCCCTTGGATGAAATGCGACTCAATAACATTGCAATCAACCAGAATATTCGCCGCCTGGCAGATGGAGAACGCGTTGAGTACTTTGAGATTGGCCAGCAGTTCTTGGAATCTGACGGTTCGATCAGCCGCCAGATTATGCCGGATCTCTTGCATTTAAGCACTGAGGGCTACGAGCGATGGGCAAAGGCTTTGGAACCCAAACTTAAAGAGCTTGGGCTGTAAATCGAAAACGTTTGAATCTGGCGGCGCGGTTTTTCGGATCTCGATAGGAGGCAAATAATGCGTTTATTGGGAAGCTGTTTGATTTGCGTTTGTTTCACTATCGCGTGTCCCAGTTTTGCCCAGGATAACGCCAGAGAGCCAGTTCGGGACGACGCCTTATCACCGTCACAATCGGTCACCAAATTCGTATTAGGAAATGCGAGTCAATCGATCCGGCTGCTTGCAGTGGAACCATTTGTCGTCGATCCAGTTGAAGTCCAGTTTGATGATGCTGGTCGACTTTGGGTGGTCGAAATGCGTGATTATCCGATGCTTGGATCTGCGGCACCGAAAGGCAGGATTCGCATCTTGTCCGACACCGATCAAGACGGGGTTTTTGATAGTGCCAGTATTTTTGCGGACGAGCTGAATATGCCAACGGGACTCTATCTCTGGAAAGATGGAGCCGTTGTAACCGTGGCCGGAGAATTGATATTCTTACGCGATTGTGACGGAAACGGCTATGCCGAGTCCGCAGAGCAATGGCTGACTGGCTTCAAAGAAGACAATGAGCAACTTCGCGCCAATCACCCCCGATTAGGTGTCGACGGCTGGTGGTACATCGCCTGCGGCCTACGTGGCGGAAACGTTACTCTCGGTCGAGATGTCCAAGGCGAGGAACGTGTACTCCAGATCGGAAGCCGCGACATTCGTTTTCGCCCAGAGTCTGGCGAGCTTGAACCAATAACTGGCCCGGCGCAATTCGGACTCTGCTTCGACGCTTTCGGCGAACGCTATTTTTGCAGCAATCGCAATCCAGCGGTTCAAGTTTTGATGCAGCAAAACGAGCTTCAGAACAACCCGCTGTCCCCGCTTCAACCGGCTAAGCAAGATGTGATACCGGCTGGTGAAAATTCGCAGGTGTATCCGATTGTTGATGCATGGACGACGTCGAACTTGCATGCAGGGCAATTCACAGCAGCTTGTGGCGTTTTATTGCGCTCAGGGCACCTTGAAGGACAATGTATCGAGGAAGTTTATGCTTGCGAGCCAACTGGCAGTTTGGTGAAACGCGAGTATGCACATCGCACATTATCTGGATTGCAGATCCTGCCCAATGATCTGCCATTGCGAACAGAATGGCTGGCCAGTAGCGATCCTTGGTTTCGGCCGGTCAATCTTTGTTTGGCACCGACGGGTGAGATGGTTGTCGTCGACATGCACAGAGCGGTAATCGAGCACCCACGGTGGGTTCCAGATGAGCTTAAGAATCGGCCAGACGAACGCTGGGGAAATACGGCTGGCCGGGTCTATCTAGTTGGCGAGAAAGTAGACAGGATTGCAAAGTATATCCAAGAGCTTCAGCAGCGCCCTTTATCTCAACGGTCGCTCGCCGAACTCATCGAATTAGCTGGCAGCAATAATGCTTGGCAGCGCGAGACGGCCACCCGACTACTGCTTGAGACGAGGCCCGAACAAGCATCGCACCTATTAGCCCAAATTGCCGTCGACAAGAATCGCCCCTTGGCGGCCAGGGTTACATGTTTGCGACTGGGATTAACGCTCCAGGATACAACGCAAAGCGGCTTGCGAGCAGCGGAAAAACTACTGCTTTCGAAAGACGAAAACGACGAACTAAAGCTGGCAGTACTTAAGGCTCTCAGGCAGCGAGCTGACACTTCTGCATACCAGAGCATTAGCAATTACTTGTCATCACCACCGGACGACCGCAGTTTGGTCGAGGCGTTGAGGTGCATGAGCAACCGACCTTTGGCGAGTCTTCCGCCCGAAGTGTTTGAACGCATTAACGAGACGCAGAGTACTCGTATGCTGGTTGCCGCTTGTGGCTCCATGAACGGACATTCATGTCGCTTTCTTTCGAGTTGGCTCCGGAGCCTAGCGAACTCTAGAATCGAGTGGAATGATCGAGACGATTTTATCATGGAGGCTGCAACTCGATTGACCCAAGCCGGCCTGAAAGCAAATCTGCTTCATCCAGGTGCTCAACGCAGTCTTTTCCCCTCAAAGCTCAGGGCGAATCGCAGCTACAACCTTGCCGTTCTTAGCTGCTGGGTAACGATCTTGGAGCAAGGCGGTCGGACGAAGACGGAACTGTTTGAATTGGAGTCCAAGTTAGAAATCGGTAGGAAGCTACTTGCCGAGCAGGAGGCCGATAACGCAACGAGAGCATTGGCGGCCCGAGTTCTCGGGGCCAGGGGAGATAGCGATTATTGGCCAGACTTGAAGCGAACTGCGGAATGGTTTGAAGATAGTGGTGAAGAAGGAATGTTCTTAGAAGCTTGGTTCTCTTCGAAGGATCCGGCAGCCCAGGATTACTTGCTTGGCAAATTATCGAAAACTTCATTGCGGCAAACGGGCATGCTCGTGCAATATGCCACGCGATCTAAATCGCTTCTTAATGCGTTGTGTAGACGGCTTGGCGAGGACAAGTCATTAGCAAAGAATCTGGGCATCGCCAATCTGCGTTTGCTTCGGGAAAAGGCTGTCGCACAGAACAAGGAAGTTCTAAGTGAAGTGTTGAGCAGCATACGCAATTCGGACCGAACGCAAGTCCTCGAGAGGTACCATAAGAGTTTGGAACTCGATTCGAATACAACTGCTGGACGAGCCGTGTTTCAAAAGAACTGTGCAAGTTGCCAGCTTTGACCGGGACGGTCAATTTAGAAGGGGAGCGCCACGTACGTACATACGTGGATGGGCTACACCGGACCAAATGCAGGTAACGACACGTGTACCTTGCCCGGTAATATAGACGCTGCATACGTCATGCGGAAATTAGGTCTTCACAGTCTGAAAAGGTTGATGCCTGAGCCTTTGCCTCGGAAGTCTAAATGGTACTGTCTTCATAGTCTGGAAAGGCTGAAGCCTGAGTCTCTGCCTCGGAAGTCTACGTATCTACGTGTCTTGGCTATGCTCAACTGAGTTGCGCGGAATGACACGTGTACGTTGTCCGGTAATACGGATGTTGAATACCCCATGCGGAATTTAG
>JBCCEO010000310.1:0-8518 GCA_039030255.1 Planctomycetota bacterium
CTCTACTTTGAGCGGCGGCGAAGCTCAGCGGATCAAATTGGCAACCGAGCTTTCAAAGGCGGACACTGGCAATACGATCTATTTCCTTGATGAACCGACGACTGGCTTGCATTTCGCGGACGTGCAACGTCTGATCGATGTGCTCGATGGACTCGTTGCAAAAGGAAACTCTGTCATCGTGATCGAACACAACCTGGACGTGATCCGTGCCTGCGATTGGTTGATCGACATGGGGCCCGAAGGGGGAGAAGCTGGCGGTGAGATCGTAGCCACCGGCACGCCTGATGAAGTTGCGCAGTCAACCAGCTTGACAGGTCGATACATCTAATCTTATGAAACTCCAAGTTCTTCTGACTGCATAGAGACGTTGCACTAACAACCTTGGGCTAACTTTGATTTTAAACCTAAGGGCGAGAGTACCCCATGGCTGGAATCGTTCTCTTGGCAATGATCACGACAGTCAGGGGGCTCAATGGGGCTCGTCGTTTTGCTGATTATTCACAATCGCTTTTAGGTCCGGCAAGTTCTTGTTTTGCCCAATAAGATTGTCCACTCATTGGCTCATGTCCGATTTGTGATTTTCTTGGCGAAGGCCGATGGACAGCCAAGTTTTTTGAAAGACTCATGAAGCTTACGAATACTCAACTTCGCATAGCAAAAGTATACGGGCTTGTTGCGATTCTGCTTGCAATCTCAATGCTCTCGTTTGCCATCTGCGAAGCTGCCGGGGTACTTGTGCGTCCGTTTGATTTTACAGCGGTGTGCTTCACGGCTTCCGTGTTTATGTCTATTCCATTTGTCGTCACTTATACAATCCTCGGATTGAATACCGCAGAAGGGCAAAAAAAGTCACTGGAAACGAAGCAGAGGCACGAGTTCTTGCGATCGGCTTGCCCATGGTGGCATCCAATGTGGTACGCCTGTACCGGTGTTGTGCTGGTTTCGTTAGTCGTCAGTGCCGTCTATCAATTGCCGCTCGACATTCTCCTAATTTGCAATTCGATGCTATTGATGCCTACCGGCATTTGGTTCCTAACGGTATTTGAAAGAGCCGCTGTTTTATTCTTAGAGCAAACGGATGACAGCGATGGTTCAGGGGAATAAAGCCAAGGATCTAGGGTTCTGCTGCAAGAAGGGGCTAGCTGACGGATATGCGTTTGCCCGGTCGCTTTTTTGGGTTGAGTGATCGAAGATCGAATAAGAAAAGCAGTTGGGACAATGGTTTTATTATCGCAAAACGCGAGTGAACGACACGAGGGCAGGAATGGCACAAAACGCAAAACATGGTCGAATGCGTATGGCTGCGTTCTGCCTGATCGCGGCACCATTTTTGCTGGCCTTTCCGCTTCGCTATTGGGCGTTTCACTACGCCGGAGCTTGGTTTGTCTCGGAGGATTTGGAGCCGGAACATCGTCAAGCCTTCTTAGGGTTGATGCACCTGGGACTGACGCTTGCCGTCTCTGTTTTGTGCTTTTTCGCTGCCTCAATACTGCTTTGGCGAGATCGCTTCTACCCAGCCTTTTCCGCTAGCGCTGCGATACTCTTTGGCTTGCTTGCAATTCCGGCTGGAATCTTTCTCGCTATTGGTCTCAAAGCTTTTCTGAGGTTTGGTTAAGCGGGGGGAATAGGAGCCAGAACTGGTGTTGCTACTGACTCTCTGCAGATTCACAATAAAATGCATTCGCGTCATCGTATGGTTTCGATCGGATCACTTTCAAGCTGGATTTCAAGCATGGTTTACAAGCTATTTTTAGTCTTTGTTTTTATTTTCCCGTGCGGAGCAGTTTTCGCAGAGCGGCCTGCGTCAGAATCGAAACCAACGGCCGTCAAGAACAATCCAAATATTGACTTTGCAGCTTTCATCAAGCTTGCGAAGCGACTGGAGTCGGTGAGAGCGGAAAGACGAGTCCCTCTGGAGCGATTTTTAAAGATGGCCAAAGAGCCGAATACGATCCTCTTAGACACACGCTCGAAGTCAGCATTTGAAGCGGTGCATTTAGAAGGTGCCGTTCACCTCAATTTTTCCGACTTCACGGATCAAAAACTCGCCAAGACGATCCCTTCTAAGAAAACTCGCATACTCATCTACTGCAACAACAATTTTTCACTGCCCCGATTATCGGCGTCAAACTTGCTCAATCCAAATGCGAATACTGTGGAGAAGGACGGCGAGGAAGAGATTATTGCGGCAACGACACTCAAGCGACCGTCGCTAGCGTTGAACATTCCGACATTCATCAATCTTTGGGGCTATGGCTACGAGAATGTCTACGAGCTCGCAGATTCTGTTCCAATCTATGAGCCCGAACTGCCGTTAGCTGGATCCGGGCTTGCGACAGAACAGGTTCAGAAAAAGACGAAACGTTGAGATGAATTCGGCCATGGAGTCGTTTTGTTTCCGCCGCAGCTCAGCCGCCTAATGGTAAGGAGCGTGGGATGGCGCAACGTCTGCTCAACGCAGAGAACCTTACTGGCAACGAATACAATTTGTTGCAAAAGGTGGATGTCAGTGTGCGAACAGAATCGTTGAGCGACTTGTAATAAAACTTGTTCGTTATTTGGAATTGCAAAATGCCTATCTTGATGCTTGAGGACGAAGACGAACGCATCGCTAGGTTTTCGGATTGCTTGAAGTGTCTCCCCGTCTCGATGCCGCTCTTGCATGAAAGAACAGCACAAAAATTTATCAGTCTTTATCTGGAAGCGATCGAGGCGTCGACAGAACTCGAGCTGATTTGTCTCGATCACGACTTGTTTGTTGTGAATGAGGGAGATCCAGATCCAGGTGATGGCCGAGACGTGGCTCGTTTCCTAGCGGAACACAAGCCCACTTGCCCGATCTTGATTCATTCCACCAATTCAGCCGCAGCCGACTCGATGCTTTACACTCTTCTCGATGCGGGGTGGAAGGCAGATAGAATTGCACCTTTAGGTGCGGACTGGATCGAATCGTATTGGTTTCCCTACATGAGGACTTTTTTAGGGCTTGATAAGCCTAAGGAATCGGATGGTTAGTTTGGGTTCAGGCATCGAACGCGCCGAAACCTCCCACTCGGCAAGTGGGAGGTATCGTTTTGCTGGTGCTGAAATTACAAGACAGTGATTTTGCTCTTTGCAGCGTCGCACGCTACTCGGCAGGTTCAAGAACCTGAAGTGAGACGTTTTTGACGAGGTCTTTGACTTTGCCGCGGTACTCGAGCATGTGTGGAGCGACGAGATGCATTTCCAAGGCTTCTAAATCTTCCCATCGTTCGACGATGGTGACAATGCTTGGGCGCATTTCGACTTGGGCCGCAATATTGGTCGTCACGTCAACCGTTGGACCATACTCAAGGCACCCTTCTTCTTCTTCCACTTTTGGTACCAACTCGCGAAAGTGGCTGAGGAATTCTTCGCGTTTTCCATTGGCCACTTCCACTGTCGCAATGACGATAATCATCTACTTCAATTCCTTGACACGAATATCCTTGAATTCGGCCCACATGGCGGCTCCTCCGTGAAGCTGCAGAGCCAATACGCCTTCAGAGAGGGCTCGTTTAGGCGAGTCGGTAAAGTCGAGAACCAAACGACCATTGGTGTAGTGCTGGATATGATTGCCCTTGGCGATGATCACTACATCATTCCATTCGTCCAACTTAAAAAGTTTGGTGTATTCTTCGGCCGAAATCAGAGTTTCCAGCACTTTCTTCTTGTCGGTTTCGTCGTCCCAAACGGCTTTGTCACCTACGAGGCACATGCGCCCACGACCGATACCTTCACCGTAGATAAAGCCTGAAACGCTCGGCAGTTTATTTTCATTTCGGATTTCGTGTTGATAGCCGCGGACGACCCATTTGTTGTTTGCTTTTCCGGCGGCAATATGCTTGGAGCGGTATTGAATGCCCGAGTTGTTCGTGTTGGTGCACCGGAAGGATAGCCGCAGTTCGAAGTCTTTGAGCGTTCCGTCTTTCCAAATCAGGAACGTGTTTCCCTTCGCTTTGTTGTCCTTTGTCGTCTCGCCGTGAATCACACCATCTTTGACCGACCACAATCTCGGATCGCCATCCCAGCCTGACAGATCTTTGCCATTGAAAATCGATTTCATCTCAGATTCTTCGGGCAATTGAGCTTGGGCAGCCAATGGGAAAACGAAGCTAGTTAAGAGTGCCAGCGCAATTAGGTGCAAAGCAGTGTGTTTCATGGGAAGCCTTTTCAAGAAAGCAATCTTGCGGATTGGTGGTTGTGGTTGGTTCAAGGAGAATCGGAATCCGGCGAATTGGAATCGGCCAGCGCCGCACAAATCCCGGGAGAATCATTCTAGTCCAGTTCCTCGCGCGAAGTTACCGAACTGTAGATTTCATATTGGGATTCAGCTTTGATTTAGAGGCGCTTAAAGCAGTTCTTCACGTAGTTTTTGCAGCAGGCCAGAAGCGTGAGCAATTTCTGCTTTTTGTCGCTCGGGTTCCTGCGGTATTTCACGTTCGATCGTTAGCGGACCGAGGTAGCCGATTTCCTTCAAGGTGGCGAGATAGGCACTCATATCGACCTGGCCTTCGCCCAGCGGTACTTCGGCTCCCCAACTTTCGCCGGGAGTTTCGCTCCAAGTCGCGTCTTTGCAGTGCACGCTGCGGACGAACTCGCCGACTTGCTTGAGCGCTTCAATGGGTTGGCCTGTGCCATAGAGAATCATGTTAGCAGGGTCAAAATTGATGAACAGATTGTCGCGTTCCATGTCGTGGATGAACTGCAAAAGACCTTCTGCCGTTTCCTGTCCGGTCTCGAGGTGAACGGCTTGGGCATTCTGTTTGGCGTGGTCGCAAAGTTCACGCGTGACACCGATGACTTCTTGGTAAAGTGGATCGGAGCTATCGTGAGGCACAAATCCCAGGTGCAGCGCAATGACATCGCAGCCGAGCAGTCGTGCGAAGTCGCTGATCTCCTTCATTTCCTGAAGGCGTTCGGCACGCGTTTCAGGTGGAACGAGACCTACAGTCTTGGAAACCGTTGGGATGTCGGCGTAACTTTCGCCTTCAAATCCGCCAAAGACAGCAGTCAGTTCGATCCCGAGTAACGCAAGCTTCTCTACAAAGGCTTCGGCGTTTTCGGGTGTTCGTGTCGAGCGATGAGGTGCGTGAAGTTGGATTGTGGGTATTTGGAGTTCTTTGGCGACTTCCAGTTTTACTCCAAGTCCAGCATCAATACTTGTGAAAACTCCGACTTGCCAATCAGACATGCAAGCTTCTCCTCGTTCGGCGCGTGTGGGAAAATGGCGGGTAGGGCAGTGAATGATGTCAAATTGCCGGATCCAAATATGAAAAGTTTGGTGCTGCAGCAATAAGCAACATTCGGACCCATAAGATACCTTATCCATGGCGAGTCCAGTAGCAGTGCTTCCCCAGTAGCAGTTCCGAGCCGAGAAAGTTGGCTTCGGATAGTTCAGGCTACAGGAGATCCATGTTGACAGAGTACAGCAGACAACTAGCATATGCAGTATGCAAATCACTGCCGGACAATCCGACTTCATCTCAAGCTACCCCGACGGCACTGTTTCGGTAGTGAGTTCTCTTAATGCGCTCATCTCTGAGTCGCTTGTCCTCATTATTAGCCTTCTGTTCATTATTCTCGGCCTGCCGAGAAGGTGGGTGTCTGGCTAATTCACTTCAAACGAAGCTGAAAAATCTCAAGCCGATACCTGCCGCAGCGGGCATCGGCTTTTTTTTGCGCCCACAAAGCCCTTAACGTCCAATCCATTCCAAGAAAGAACTTGAATATGACAACGTCCAATGCTGCAAATCCAAAATCTGTTCATCTGCAGTCCACGGCTGTCTTGCCGCCTGAGAAGAATCCTGTGACGCAAGTCGAAGTAGATGCGGTAATCGACGAAAAACAAGAATCGCGTGCCTTCGCAAGGCCTGCCCGACCAATGGCTCGCGAGGGTTGGGAAACCGATTGTTTGGCAGTTGACATCACTTCCATGGACGCCATGATGGATGTGATGACTACGGTCGCACGCTTGGGTGCAAAAACACAAGCACTTACCGCGGATTCCAACCATCTAAAACTTGCTTTTCAAGCAAGGCCGCATGTAGCAAGACGCTTGCCGATGCTGGTAGATAACCTGCCAAGCGTGTTAGGAGTGCGAGTAAACGAGTAACAGTCTAAAATAGTCGCGATTTCATAGAGTCATTTGTAGGTTAGCAATGCAAAGAAGGCTCCAGAGTACATCAGGCTGCATTCTTTGAAGCTCCTTATTGCGTCTGCCCTATTTTTCCAGAGCTTCACACAGGTCTTGCAAGTGTTCTGACAATTGATCCCAAGGATTTTGTTGATGGGAATTGTTCGGGAGATATGTGTCCTGAGTCACGTAAAGCCACTTGGAGTATTTCTTGATTGTTTTCAATGCTTCCAAATCGAGGTTGGATTGAGAGTGAACGAGGACGGCGCGATTGAAAGAAGGGTAGTCGGCGCGCCCACCGAAGTAATTGCCATGAAGCTTATTCTCAGTCGGCCAATCGGCCGATTCATGAATGACAATCACATCGGCCACTTCTCCAGCGAAGTATCTACCAGGCGTGTCCGCACCTGGATTGCCAACGACAGGCCAATATCCATGTTGTCGTGCGAACCTTTTTAGATTTTGCTGGTGCTGTACGCCTTCGGCGCTATCTTCGTAAACCATTTCATCGAAAAAGATACCTTGGACACGAGGGTAGAACTGCCGCCATTTTTCGATGTCATTCGCGACGTCCCGCGAATTCGTCTTTCCATAACCGGTCGGAACATAACCGAGAACTTGACAGCCAGATCCGATCAACCGGTCGATGGCCTTGGTGTAGTTGGCGTCGATTTGCTTGCCAGGTCCTGAAGCAGGGTTGAGGATTACCCAAAAAGGTAGTCCTGTGTGTTGTCGCTTCAGTTGCATTACTTGGTTGTAGGAAGCATTTTCAAAAACGTCGGTTGGGTAGATATAAAGTGGAATCAGCAGCCCAGGTTTTTGGTTTGATCTCGCAAAAAATAGTTGATTCTCGACGAGTCGTAGCTGGTCGATTCCGTCGCGCTTTTCCTGACCAAGCAAAGAAGCTTGCGGGATCAACAAGCCTCCGAAAGCCAGTAATAATGAGCTAAACCAATATCCAGCGGATGACTGCCATATATGCGTGAGAATTTGTAACACTCTTTTGCCTAGCTATGATTGGTTTGGTAGACGTGATTCGCTTTGCGGAAGCAGGGGAAAGCTAGCTAAGAAGCGAAATTGATTGCAGCGGCCATAGTTGTCTAGACTAGTGCTTGCAATGCAGGAAGACAACTTGCGGCTTTGGTATTCTGCTAGCTTTGCAGATCAAACCGAAGGGTTTGGCGAGGCCATGACTGCCTCGTTGGGCTGCGGGGCAGCATATGAGGTCTAGCTTACGCTGCGGGTTAGTGTCCCAGCTTACGCTGCGGAGTGGTAGCATTGATTGACTCCGCGTACCATGAGATCATGAATCTATGAACAGTTTACAACTTCTCATCAATCCAATGCGGACTGCCAAGCAGGGAGTTCAGGTCAATGTTGGGAAATTTGGTGACGACTATAAAAACTTGGTAAGCGTCCTGTCGATCCATCAGGAAGACATGGATGTGCTGGGCGTTTCCAATGGCGATCGCGTCTTGGTCAGCACCGAGCACGGGGAAGCTGAGTTTGTTTGCGAGTCTGCGAAAGTTCCGGTTGGTATGGCGTTTGTACCCTACGGACCGCCGACTTGTTTGCTTTCTGGAGGCGACACCGATGGGACGGGAATGCCAACGTCCAAGGGATGGGACGCCACGGTGACGGCCATCAAGCCAGAGGCAACGTAGAGGTCCAGACCAACGGCGTTGAGAGAAAGCGGAAAATGAAAGACGAATCAGACGTGCCAAACTCGGCGGGGAAGCCAGCCGATAACGATCCGACTAAGGGGGAGCACTTTCAGCTGCCTGTCGAGAATCCAAACGGCACTGAACCTTGGGAAGAGGTTGCACCAGGACGCTACATGCCGAAACGCGTGCGTGGCAGTTGCGTGGGCCGAGCCCTTGGTTGAACGTTTATTACCAAGTCGTCTAGTTTAGACGAATCCAACAATGCGGACGCTCCTCAAGCGGAATCCGAGCCCAAATCTCCCGAGCAATAGCCGCTCACAAACTTGCATCAGGAATCTACCATGGATTTGGAAATCGTCGACAATGCTACTTGCACTTTTTGTGGCTGCGTATGCGACGACATTAGATTGCACACAGATCGCAACAAAATTCACAAAGCCGATAAAGCATGCGTGTTGGGCAAGGCTTGGTTTCTCAATCATACGGCAGAGGAAAAGTATCCAGCGGCGCTGATCGACGGCAAAGAAGCGCCTTTAGACGAAGCAATTGAGCTGGCTGCCGATTTGCTCGACCAAGCTGATATGCCCTTGGTCTATGGTTTGAGCAATACGACTTGCGAAGCACAAAAGGAGTGTGTGGCGATGGCAGATCGACTCGGCGCGATCTGTGATAGCCACACATCGTTGTGACATGGTCCAAC